>JAISTN010000326.1 GCA_031272565.1 Bifidobacteriaceae bacterium | reverse complement strand
CCGTTTCACGGGTGCTCAACGGCTACGCCGGCGTGGAGCCCAAGCTGGTGGAGCGGGTCAACCGGGCGGTGACGGAGTCCGGCTACCTGCCCAACCCGGCGGGCCGGGCGCTGCGCCGCCAGGTGTCAGACCTGTGGAACGTGATTGTGCCGGATTTCCACGTCTTCTTCACCACCGTGATCGATGCGATCGAGGCCGCCGCGATGGAGAACGGCTTTGCGGTCTTGATCTCCAACACACGCGCCAGCTTGGACTATGAGCGCCGCTACATTGCCGCCGCTTGCGCCCAGCGGCCGGCTGGAGCCATCGTGGCGGTGGTGTCGGAACACCAGACGGATCTGGGACCCCTGGTCGACACCGGCACGCCGGTGGTGTTGCTGGACCGGCGGGTGGACGGCTTCAGCGGCGATTCGGTCATGTTGGACAACGACCAGGCCGGCCGCTTGGCGGCCGAACACCTGCTGGACCAGGGTTTTCGTCGCTTGGCCTGTGTCACTGGCCCGGCCGATGTTTCGGCCACCGAGGGGCGCCTGCGGGGTTTCGCGGGGACCTTGGCGGCGGCCGGCCACGTGCTGGCGGAAGAGCACATCATCCACGCCGATTTGCAGCCCGCCGCCGGCTACCGGGCGGTGCGCCACCTGCTGGACTTGCCACAGCCGCCGGACGCCATCTACGCCGACGCCATCAGCCTCACCCTGGGGGCATTCCAGGCCTTGACGGAACGCGGCGGCGAGCGGCTGCCGGCCGGTTTGGTGGGTCAGGATGACGACTTGTGGACCGAGTTGGTCCGGCCGGCGGTGACGGTGGTGCGCCAGCCGGTGGCCGAGTTGGGCGCGGTGGCCGCCAACCAGTTGCTGGCCCGGGTGGCGGGGGAAGCAGGCCCGCCGGTGACCTTGATGCTGCAGCCCGATTTGGCTGTGCGGCGGTCATCCTTGCGGACCCAGTAGCCAAGCGCCCGGGGGCGCAGTCCGTCAGCCGCTTACCGCAACCGACATGGTGACGGCGACAAAGTGGCAGGCGAAGCCGGCCACGGTCCCCAGGTGGAAGATCTCATGGAAGCCGAACCAGCGTGGCGAAGGGTTGGGCCGTTTCAGGGCGTAGACCACGGCCCCGCCGGTGTAGGCGATGCCGCCGGCAATCAGGACCCAGACAATGGCGGGGCCGCCGGCGGACCAGAACTGCGGCATGAACCAGATGGCGGTCCAGCCCAGTGCGATGTAGATGGGCACGTAGCTCCAGCGCGGGGCGTTCAGCCACAGGACGCGGATCAGGATGGCGGCCAGGGCGCCGGCCCAGATGATCCAGAGCAGCAGCACGGTGGTGCCGTGGGGCAACAGCAGGGCTAGCGGCGTGTAGGTGCCGGCAATGATCAGCGCGATGTTGGAGTGGTCCAGCCGTCGCAGCACGCCGGCCGTCACCCGGCCCCAGTGGCCTAGGTGGTAGATGGCGGAGGTGCAGAACAGCATGATGGCGGTGGCCACAAAGACGGCGCAGGCCGCCTTGGCGGCGGTGCCGTTGGCGACGGCGATCAGGACGGCGCCGGCAATCATCACCAGGGGCGACATGCCGGCGTGGAACCAACCCCGCAGGCGCGGCTTGGGTGGTTCGGCCGACGCCGGGGTTTGGGTTGGGGGGGCGAGTACCGTCACGCAACCTACGCTACCGTAGGTTTTTTCCCCGGCTCGCCGGAAAGTGTGTTGATCCTGTGCAGTTTTCGGCCGACGGCGATCTGGATGTGAGGCCACGGACGACATCGACCACGCGACCTTGATGAGGTAGCCGAGCCGTGAGGCACCACTGCACACCGGTAACCATCTGTTTTCTCTTGGCGGCCTTGCCAGCGATGTGAAGTCATATGGCACCGGCGCCAACTGAGCCCGGGTCACGCTGGCTGGGCCGGCACTGGTCAAAGGAAGGCCCTGGGGCCCCCAGTCGTGCCGGCCAAGGCGCGGTTCGGCCGGGAAGATCAGCAGGAAGTCAAGACTGTCTCCGTCTTCCTGGTGGGCGGCCAAGCGAGCGGCATCGGCCACAAATCCCCCAACTGGGGGAGGCGAGGCCGCCCGGCCCGAACTAGCTTGCAGGTAGGTCTAGTCGAGCTGTACAGGTACTGACTGGGCTAGCCAAGTGTGCGGGCGGGTTGTCGAGGGGGCAGCCCGCCCGCCACTTTACTTGGGGCCTATTCTGTCCCGCCCCCCGGCGGCCTGGAGGACGCCAAGGTGAAGCAACTGCCGTTGCGGTTCTACCCAAAGACCGGCCACGCCACCGTCCACGCAGCGGCCGATGGCGCCCTCATGGGTATCGAAGTGACGGACCAGTAGCCAGCAACTGGGCTAGAACTGCCTTCATGATGGAGGTTTTAGCCCACTTGGGGGCCCAAACCGCCCAGTGCCCGCACACAACTGGGCTAGAATCTGGTCTGGGCGGTATATTTTAGCCCAGTTGCTGGGAGGTGAACCACATGCGGCTGATCGGACGGCTGGAAGAACAACGTGAGCTGCGGCGATTGCGTGATTCGGGCAAACCTGAACTAGTCGTTGTCTACGGGCGCCGAAGGGTGGGTAAGACGTTCCTTGTCGACCAGACCCTGGGCCCGGACTTTGCCTTTGCGGCAACGGGGACGGTGGGAGCTGACCGCCGCTTCCAACTACGCGCCTTC
>JAISTN010000365.1 GCA_031272565.1 Bifidobacteriaceae bacterium | reverse complement strand
GACATTGTGGGCCGCAACGATTCCACCGGGCAGTTGTACCTGTACGTGTCAAAGGGCGGCGGCCAGTTTGCGGCCCCCCGCCAGGTGGGCACCGGCTGGTAAAGGAGCCGGGTCCCAAGAACCGTGGGGCCCCGGGTGGGGGCGGGCTACGCCCGCCCCCACCCGGGGCCTTCGTCTAGCACGAGGCCCCGCCGCCTAGCGGTAGGGCTCATCACCCCAGGGCGCAGCAGGGATTCACTGGCTCTCGGTGGTCTCCTCTGCTGGCGCGCCAGAGCCGTCCAGGTCGCCAGGGCCGTCCAGTTCATCCAGTTCGTCCAATTCCTCTGCCCCTTCGCCATCTTCTGGGTCATCCAGGTTGCCCAGATCGCCAGCGGGCAAGGCGTCTGCGTCAGGGGCCAGTTCCGGGGCCGTGAGTTGGCGCACCTGAACTGCCTCAGAATCCAGTTCCGGGGCTACCAGGGCGGCCGGGTCAAGAGCCTCGAATTTGCGGGCGGTGGCGAAGACCTGGCGCTCCAAGGAGCCGACCAGGGAGTTATAGGCCGAAACGGTGCGGGTCAGCGAGTTGCCCATCTTGGAGACGTGGCTGCCTAGGGTGCCCAGCCGTTTGTACAGGGTCTTGCCCAGTTCCAGCAGGTCGCGGGCCTGCTCGGTGACAGTGGAATGCTGCCAAATCGTGGCGACCGTCTTGAGCAGTGCCAGTAGCGACGAAGGTGCGGTGGGTGCCACCCCCTTGGTCAGGGCGTAGTCCATCAACCCCGGGTCGGCATCAAGCGCCGCGCTCAACAGGGCCTCGGTGGGGACAAACATGACCACAAACTCGGGGCTGTTTTGCAGGCCTTCCCAGTAGGTCCGCTTCGACAGGGCCTCGACATGGGCCCGCAGTTGCTTGGCGTGTTCACCCAGCAGGGCACTGCGCCGGGCCACGGCCTCCGGTGCGGTGTTAGCCGCCAGAGCGGAAGCGTCCAGGTAGGCCCCCATTGGCACCTTGGCGTCGATGGCTAGGAACTTGTCGCCCGGCAGGTGGATCACCACGTCCGGCCGGCCGCCGCCGGCTCCGCCCGCACCTGGACCCGGCAGAACCATCTGCTCCAGGAAGCTGATGTGGCGGCCCAGGCCAGAGATTTCCAGGATGCGGCGCAGTTCGATCTCGCCCCACTGGCCGCGGGCCTGGTTGGAGCGCAGCGCTCCGGCCAGCGCCTCGGTCGATGATCTCAGGTGCTCCTCGGTGCGGCGGGCCTCACGGATCTGGGCCTGGAGCTGCTCGTATTGCTGGGCCCGTTCCTTTTCCAGCGTGGAGACGTACTGGGCCACGTCTTGCAGTTTGGCCTGGACCGGGGTCAGCGCCTTGAGCACGTTCTGGTCCTGCTGAGCCCGTTCGCGCAACTCGGCGTTTTCTTCCGCCAGGCGGGCGGCCGTGGCCTGGGCGGCGGCGGTCGCTTCGCGGGCCTCCGCCACCTGGGCGGCGGCCTGGCGTTGGGCTTGCACCACCTGTTCACCGGCCTGGGCTTGCAGGGCATGTTCCCGCTCAACCTGCTCAATCGCTTGGGCCTGGGCCTGAGCCGGATCAGCCTTGCCCCGGCGCCCGCCCACCAGCCAGCCCAGCACCAAACCAAGCACCAGACAACCCACACCGACGAGCACAGTCACCAATGCATCACTCACGCCAACCACACTAGAGGGCACCCCCGACGTTTTAGCGGCTGACCCGGCGCTGGGCGGTCAAGCCGCCGCCAGAGCCTCAACAGCCTCAACAGCCCCAACAGCTCCAGAACCCCACCGGCTGCGGGATCTCCAACCAAGCTCCGCGATCAGGCGGCCTCATCCGGCAGGGTGATGATGCCACTGGCGTCCGCGAACACCACGTCGCCCGGTTCCACCATCACGCCGCCCACTTCGACCGGCACGTCAACATCCCCCAGGCCGCGCTTCTGTGTCCGCAAGGGCACCGCCCCCAAGGCCCTGATCCCTAAGTCCAAGGAGCGCAACACATCGACATCTCGCACCGCGCCGTTGATGATCAGGCCGGCCCAGCCGTTGCGGGCGGCATCGGCGGCAATCATGTCGCCCAACAAGGCCCGCCGCAGCGAACCGCCACCATCCACCACCATGACGCGGCCGTGCCCCGGCTGGGCGGCTAGCTGCTTGACCAGCGAATTGTCTTCAAAGCACTTGACCGTGGTGGCCGGCCCGGCAAAGGCCTCCCGGCCGCCGTAGTTGATGAAGCCGGGTGCCAGCACCCGGACAATGTCAGGAAACTGGTCGCACAGGTCGGGCGTGGATTGGGGCATTGGGGCCTCCTGGGGGTCGATCACTGGTTTCAAGCTGGCGCAAAGCCTCCGGGCGGCCCGGCCGCCGCTGGGTGATCGCGCATCACCACTTGGCCGCCGGCGCAACTGCCGACACGGTCAACCCAACTCTAATGGCCGCTCGTCCCGGAATCCTGGGATTCGCCGTGCCCGGCGCCGCTGGACCGTGGGGCCCCGGCCAGCCCGTCAAACCAAAGTGATGCGAATCACATCTTGGCATCAAGCCGGCGCGGCGCCATCGGGCACCACGGCCGCCCCACTGTCCTGTTCCGCCCGTCCCGCCTGCCCGCCCGGCCCAGCCAAACTGGCCGTCAGCGTGGCCACCTGGGCACGCAGGGCTTCCACCTCGTCGGACAACGACTCCAGCCCGGCCCGGTGCTGCTGGCTGGAGGATTCGGCGGCCTCATCCACCTTCTGGACCAGCCACGAGGCGAACGTGGCGGTGACAATACCAACTAAGGCCAGGCCGCCAATCATCAACCCAGCCGCGATCAGGCGGCCCACCGTGGTGACCG
>JAISTN010000344.1 GCA_031272565.1 Bifidobacteriaceae bacterium | reverse complement strand
TGTCGCCATCGGCCACAAAGCAGATGTCATAGGAATCCGGCTTGTCCGCCACCGGCAGCCCCCGGGCTGCCGCCTCCGCCCGCACGGCTGCCTTCGACGGCGCCTCACCCAGCGGGACCAGGCAGCGCGCCAAGTCGCCCGGGCCGGACACGGCCAGGACATAGGACTGGTCCTTGGCCAGGTCCCGCGCCCGGCGCAGGGACACCTGTGGGGGCGCCCCCGGCTGGACCTCCAGGCGGGCGTAATGGCCGGTGCAGACGGCGTCAAACCCGAGTGCCTTGGCCCGTTCAGCCAGGACCTTGAACTTGATGAACTCGTTGCAGCGCACGCAGGGATTGGGGGTTCGCCCGGCGGCGTATTCGGCCAGGAAGTCCGCCACCACCAGGTCCTCGAACTCCTGGGACAGGTCCCAGACATAGAAGTCAAGCCCCAATAGGGCGGCGGCCCGGCGCGCGTCCGAGGCATCTTCGATGCTGCAACAGCCCCGGCTGCCACTGCGCTGCAGGGCCGGGTGGCGGCTAAGGGCCATGTGGACGGCGGCGACATCATGCCCGGCTGCCGCGGCCCGGGCCGCCGCCACGGCCGAATCGACGCCGCCAGACAAGGCGGCCAGGACCTTCATCGGTCCACCCCGGCGCCTTGGCCAGGTGGTGGCACGGCCGCGGCTCGCTGGGCGGCGGCCACAGCCGCCGGCAGGGCCGCCACCAGGGCGGCGACATCGGCCGCCGTGGTAGCCCAGCCGAGCGACACCCGGATGGCGCTACGGGCCTGCTCGTCCGTTTGCCCCATGGCGAGCAGCACGTGGGAGGCCTGGGGCAGCCCGGCGGTGCAGGCCGAACCGGTCGACACTGCGATGCCCTGCTGGTCCAGCAGATAGACCAAGGCCTCGCCCCGGGCACCGGCCAGCGCAATGTTGCGTAGCCCCGGCAGGTGCCGGCCCAATGGCGTGTTCAAGCTCAAGTCCGGGTGGCCGGCCACCAGGGCGTCCAGGGGTGCCAGCAGGGCCTCCAACCGGGCCGCCTCCGCCGTGGTGTTGGCCGTGGCCGCCACCAGCGCGGCCGCGAAACCGGCCGCCCCGCGAGCGTCGATGGTGCCGGACCGCACACCACGTTCCTGCCCGCCGCCGCCAATCACGGGTTTGATGGCGGCCCCCCGCCCCGCCAACAGGGCACCCACCCCGACCGGCCCGCCCAGCTTGTGGGCGGAAACGGTGGCGGCGGCCAGGCCGGCAACGCCAAAGCTGAAGGGTGCCTTGCCTACCAACTGGACGGCGTCGCAGTGCACCGGCACGCCGGCCGCCGCGGCCAGCGCCACCAGGTCCTGCACCGGTTGCAGCGCGCCGGTCTCATTGTTGGCCGCCATCAGGGAAATCAGGGCCGTCTGGTCCGCCTGGGTGGCCAGGTGGCGCTCCACAAAGGTCAGGTCCGCCATGCCATCAGGCCCCGCCGGGATGGTCACCACCTGGCCGCCGGTCAACTGGGCGTTGTCCAGCACGGCGTGGTGTTCCACGGCGCTGACCAGCACCAACGGGCGCGCTGTGGGGCCGGCCTGGCGGGCCCGGTACAGGCCCTGGATGGCCAGGCCGTCCGCCTCGGTGCCGCCCGAGGTCAAAATGACCTCGGCCGGCTGCGCCCCCAAGGCCTGGGCGATCTGTTCCCGGGCTGCCTCGGCCGTTTCGCGGGCCCGCCGGCCGGCCCGGTGCAACGCGGACGGGTTGCCGGGCACGTCCGCCGCCAGGTAGGCGTCGCGGGCGGCCGGGAGCAGGGGCGCGCCGGCCGCGTAGTCCAGGTAGCTGTCAGTGCGGTTCACCGCAGCCCATCATGCCACCTGGGCCGCCGCTTGGGCTGGGCGCAGCGGGCTGGCGTTGGCGCCAGACTCACCAACCGGTAGCGATCTTGACGTACGGTGCGAAATTGCCGCCGCCCTTGGACTGGTAGTAGTACAAGGTGCCTGTCTTGTCGTCCCGGCCCACAATGTCCGCCAGGCCGTCGCCGTTCAGATCAGCCCCCGCCGCCAAGGTGAACACACCCCAACCGTGGCCCACCTCCTTGGCGGCACTGAAGTGGCCTTTGCCATTGCCAAAGTAGGCATACAGTTTGCCGTCCTTGCGCACGCCCAGAATGTCCGCCTTACCGTCCTTGTTCAGGTCGGCCGCGGCGTAACAGTCAAAGCCGGTCCAGCCGTGGCCCACCTCGCGGCGCCCGGGCTTGAACTTGCCGTTGCCCCTGCCGGAATAGAGCCACAGCACGCCGTCGGCGTCGATGGCCAGCAGGTCGTTGATCTTGTCGCCGTCCAGGTCACCGGCCGGGATGATCCGGTAAGGCGTCCAACCGTGGCCAATCTCAGCTTCCACCCCCAGGCGGCCGTCGCCATAGCCCCGGTGCAAATACATCACGCCTTCGGCGGTCACCGTGATGACATCGTTTTTCTTGTCCCCGTTCCAGTCCCCCGGCCCCATGACGCGCCGGCCAGCGAAGCCGGACGTGTACACCCGCATGGTGGGAATCGAACCGTCAGATTCGGCCAAGAAGGCGTACAGCAGGCCGTCCTGGTCGATCGCCAGGATCTCCCCCCGCTTGCCGTCATCCAAGGCCGGCGTCAGGGCAAAGGCGGTAAACGGGCCCTCGGTGGCCGGCACGTTGGAACCGTTGGAGGTCCGGAATTCAGGCAAGTGCTTGTACAGGTTCTTGCCCGGGCAACTGGTCGCGTTGACATCGCGGTGGCCGCTGACAATGTTCTTGGTCTGCTTCTTGGCATCCTTGGGGTAAACCGTGGTGCCGGACAAGTCAAACACGCCGCCCACCGGCAACCGCCAGTGCAGCAACTGATTGACGGCCGTCAAGACGGCCGTGGTG
>JAISTN010000195.1 GCA_031272565.1 Bifidobacteriaceae bacterium | reverse complement strand
AGACGGGACGCTCGGTGCGCCACGAACCGGTCAGGTAGCGGACGGACGAGCCGGCCGAGGCCGAAAGGCCAGGGGGTACAACGGCGGTCATGCTGCGGCTCCTTCCGGCAACAGGTCATAGGTCTTGATGTTGCGTTCCGCCAACCGGCGCAGCCGTTCCAGCGCGGCCTCATCCGGGTTGGCCCCAAACAGGTGGGCGAAGCGGCGCTGCAGTTTGAGGTAGTCCTCCACCGGCACCCGTTCCCGGATCTTGGTGGAGGACTTGACCTCGCCGTATTCGGCTTCGAAGACGGGGAACAGGCCGCATTGGGTGGCCAGGCGGGCCACCTTGATTGAATCGGCCGATTTGGTGCCCCATCCCAGCGGACAGGTCACCAGCACATGTAGGTAGCGCGCGCCGCGGTGGGACATGGCGGTGCGCACTTTCGCTTCCAGGTCGCGCAGGTCCGCCACGGTGGCCGTGGCCACATAGGGGATTTCGTGCGCCATGGCGATCTTGGGCATGAACTTGCCCTGGCCAAACGTGTTGCCTGGCTGGCGGCCAACCGCCGGGGTGGTGGCGGTGCGGGCGGCCGGCGGGGTGGCGCCAGACCGTTGCACGCCCGTGTTCATGTAGGCCTGGTTGTCGTAACAGACGTACAGCACGTCATCGTTGCGTTCGAACATGCCGGACAGGCAGGCCATGCCGATGTCGGCCGTACCGCCATCGCCGCCCTGGGCAATGACCCGGATGTCGCCCCGGCCGGTGACATGGTTGACGGCGGCAATGCCGGTGGCAACCGAGGCGGCGTTGGCGAACAGGGAGTGAATCCAGGGGATCTTCCAAGCCGATTCGGGGTACAGGGTGGAGAAGACCTCCAGGCAGCCGGTGGCGTTGGCCACCATCAGCTTGCCGCCGGTCACCTCCATGGCGGTGTCGAGCACCCAGCGGGCGGCCAGCGCCTCGGCGCAGCCCTGGCAGGCGCGGTGCCCGTGGGTCAGGGACGATGCCCGGTCCTGCCAGGCTTGGACCGACCGGTCTTGTTCGTCCAGCAGGCGGTTGCCCACCACCAGGGTGCCGGTTTGCATGAAGGGGATGTTGACTTTCGCCATGGTTCAGCCCACCTTTCCTACCAGCTCGGTTTTCAGGTCCATGAACTCCAACTCGCCCAGGTCGCCGGCCTTGGCCCGTGTCAACGTTTCCGCCAGGGATTGCTCGGTGATGGGACGGCCGCCCAGGCCGCACACCACCGAGTGCAACGGGATGCCCAGCCGCGCCATCGAGCGCCGGACATCGAAACTCAAGACCCCGCCCACACCCAAGGTGAGCGCCCGGTCCAGGACCACCACCCGGTCGGCCGCTCCGATGGCTTGGCGCACCGAAGTGGCCGGGAAGGGCCGGTAGGAACCCAGGGTGATCAGGCGGGTGCGCACGCCCCGGTCCCACAGTGTGGGCGCCACGGCCTGCATGGTGCCCATGACGGATCCCATGCCGATCACCGCGACCTCGCCCTGCCGGGCCGGCCGGTCCTCGCCATCGGGCCCCCAGACCCGAACGGGCTTGCCGGAGGGCCGGCCAAAGGCCTCCTCGAACTCGCGGGTGACACGTTTGATGACGTCGTTGGCGTGGAACATGACCTGGTGGGCCATGTACTTGGTTTCGGTGAATACGTCCGGTCCGGCCATCATGCCCATTGAGCGCGGTTCGGCGATGTCGAGTTTTTCGAGCGGCTTGATGGGCGGCAAGAAGGCGTCAACTTGTTCCTGGGTTGGGAGTTCTACCACGTCGGAGGCGTGGGTCAGGACAAAGCCGTCCATGCAGACCATGATGGGCAGCGACAGCTCTTCGGCAATCCGGTAGGCGATGATGTGCAGGTCAAGGGCTTCCTGGTTGTCCACGGCGTAGAGCTGCAGCCAGCCGGAGTCCCGCTGTGAGAGCGAATCGGATTGGTCGTTCCAGATGTTGATGGGGGCGCCGATGGCGCGGTTGGCCACCGTCATGACGATGGGCAGCTTGAGGCCGGAGGCGTTGTAGATCGCCTCTGCCATGTAGAGCAGGCCTTGGGAGGCGGTGGCGGTGTAGACCCGGCCGCCGGCGGCGCTGGCGCCAATCGAGACCGACATGGCGGCAAACTCGGATTCGACATTGATGTAGTCGCAGTTGGCCAGTTTGCCGGTGCGGACCAGGCCGCTTAGGGCCTCCACAATGTGCGTCTGGGGTGAGATGGGATAGGCGCAGACAACGGTGGGGCGGCACAGGGCAACGGCCCTGGCAATGGCTTGGGAGCCTTCCAGTAGTTCAGGCATTGACAACCTCCGGTGAACCGGCAATCGGAATGGGCAGTTCGGCGGTGGACGGCTTGTCCACTTCGACATGGGCGATGCCGTGTGGGGCGCCTTCGTCTTCGTGGCCCCGGTGGTCTATGACCCACTGGTAGGCCACTTGGGCGGACCGCGAGTTGCCTTCCGCTACCTTGCCTTTGAACAGGCCGTTGATCGAGTTGACCACGGCCTCCAGGGTGACTTGACCGGTCAGGGCGGCGAAGGCCCCCAGCAGGGCGGCCGAGGGAATTGGCCGGCCCAGGTATTCGCGCACTATGTCGTCCGCCGGCACGGTGGCCAGGTGGCCGGATTCTTGGGGGGCGCCAGGCTGGGCGGCCCGCACCTCGTTGGGGCTTTCGCGGGTGTTGACCACGGCCCAGCCGCCCTCCACCAGGCCCTCGAAGACGTCCATGGTGCGCAGCAGGGTGGGGTCTTGGATGATGACCGCGTCCGGGTGGTTGATGGGTTCCCGGGTCAGGATCTTCTGGTCGGAGAAGCGGGTGTAGGCCACCACCGGCGCGCCCATGCGTTCGGACCCGAAGCTGGGTATGGCCTGGACTTGGGCGCCGCCGGCAAAGCCGGACCGGGCCAGCAGTTCTGATGCCGTGACCACCCCTTGGCCGCCGCGTCCGTGAATGACTGTCTGGAACATCTGCCTCCCCCGTTGCTGGTCGCACAGTTTTGTGGCGCGCTGATTCGAACTCAGAAATGATGGGACGAATCGGCACCTCCACTCGATTGTAACTCGCAGCCCGGCCGCTGACCTGCGCCTAAGCGCCTATGCGGCACCGGCAATATCGCAACCCCCCCATAGCGAATATGTCTTCCCAGAGACGTTAGTCGAACTAAGCGGCGAAGGCCTGTTGCTCCCTTAGGTAGTCAGCCAGCATCGGGACATCGAACCCCACCAGGCCTCGGCGATGGCCGTGAGCAACGCAGTCTTACCGACGCCACGAG
Source organism: Bifidobacteriaceae bacterium (assembly GCA_031272565.1). GTDB lineage: Bacteria > Actinomycetota > Actinomycetes > Actinomycetales > WQXJ01 > JAISSX01. The sequence goes on along the minus strand of JAISTN010000195.1, from coordinate 2,027 downwards.
CCCCTACCAGCAGTGAAGCGCGGTTCGGGTCGCCCGGTCCGTTGTCCAGCCCCTCCAGGATCGAATCGATCATGGCCTGGCGTCCAGCCATCAGAGGCGGGACACTGCCAAAGCTCGGGGTGAACGGGTTGCTGACTGCCACATCTACAAACGACTACAGAGTCCTAAGAAGTTCTACAGAAATCTACAATCCTCTACATTTCTCGCTGACCTGCACAAATGCCTGGTTCCGGCACGGGCCCCGGCGGTGCGACAGTCAAGCTGGTGGCCTGTTTCGCTCTGGCCGCTGGCTCCCGCGCGGCGGCTCGGCGCGGCAAGCTGGTCGGTGCGGCGCGGTCTTCGGTGCTACAACTAAGGCATGGCTTTGACCGTTGACCTGCGCTCAGACACCGTCACCAAACCCTCACCAGCCATGCGGGCCGCCATGGCCGCCGCCGTGGTGGACGATGACGTGGTGGGCCGCGACCCCACCATGGTGGAACTGGAGGAGCGCACCGCCGCCCTGCTGGGCAAAGAGGCCGGGCTCTACCTGGTGTCCGGCTGCATGTCCAACCTGACCGCGTTGATGACCCACCTGCGCCGCGGCGACCGCTTCCTGGCCCCCCGCCACGCGCACATCTTGTCCCACGAGCTGGGCACCGCCGCCCACATCGCCCTGGGGGTGCCACTGGAACTGCCCTGGTCCTACGCGCCCGGCGTGCCGTCCCCGGCCGACATCGCCGAGGTCGCAGCCGAAGAACCTACCCACCACGCCTACTACGAGTTGATCACCCGGCTGCTCTGCCTGGAGAACAGCCATAACCACGCCGGCGGCTTCCTGATCCCCCGGGACATCAACGACGCCCTGATCGCGCAAGCCCACCAGGCCGGCTGGCAGGTCCACTTGGATGGCGCCCGGATTTGGCATTCGGCCGCCGCTCAGGGGATCACGCCGGCCGAGGCGGCCGGCGCGGCCGATTCGGTCTCGGTCTGCTTCTCCAAGGGCCTGGGCGCCCCGGTCGGTTCGGTGCTGCTCGGTTCCAAGGACTTCATTGCCCAAGCCCGGCGCAACCGCAAGATCCTGGGCGGCGGCATTCGCCAGGGCGGCGTCCTGGCCGCCGCCTGCCTGGTGGCGCTGGATGAAGAACTGCCGCGCATCGACCAAGACCGGATCAGGGCGGACCGCCTGGCGGCCGGGCTGCGGGAACTGGGCTTCGACGCCCCCGCCCCGCAAACCAACATCCTGCTGGTGACCCCGCCGGCCGCCTGGGGCGTCAGCGCGCCGAAACTGGCCCAGACTTGGTCTGAGGCCGGCATCGGCTGTCACGTGATGGGCCCGGCCGTGCGGTTGGTGACCCACCGCGACATCGGCGACCAAGACATCGCCACCGCCCTGGAGTTGATCGCCGCCGGCCTGCCGCGGTAGCCCCGCCTCCGCTAGCCGCCAGCGCCCCTACCCAGCCCGGATCCACCGATTCTCAGCTACCGAGCAGCCCCATCTGGGCCCGTTGGCGGCGTCGGCGGCGCTCAGCAGGCCTCCAGCCTGCCATCGCGTCGCCACCTTGCCACCACACCCACCTGGCGCTGCTCACCACGCCGATAATCGGTGGATCAGGGCTCAGACTGGTCGCCGTCCACCAGGAAGCCGATCAGGTCCCGGTGGGCAATGCCGTCGAAGTCGCGCGTCGCCACCTGATCCAGGCTCAGGATGGTTTTCGGGTGATTGTCCCTGATCGACCGCAGGGGTGCCAGTTCACGCTCGGCCGTCGCCGGGTCAAGCATGGACTGAGTGACCTGATAGTAGTGAGTCCCTGCCCCCGGCAAGGTGGCCACGAAGTCGACCTCGCGAGCGCCCTGTTTACCCACGCTAACCTGCCAACCACGCCGGCGCAGTTCCAGATAGACCACGTTTTCCAGCAGACGCCCCAAGTCGGCCAACCCCTGGCCAAACAACATGGAACGCAAGCCCGGATCGACCAAGTAGAACTTGTCATTCGTCTTCAACAACGCCTTGCTGCCCAGGTCGAGCCGGCGGGCCCGGTAGAAGA
>JAISTN010000189.1 GCA_031272565.1 Bifidobacteriaceae bacterium | reverse complement strand
CCACCCGGCCGCGCAACTGATGCAACTGGGCCAGGCCAAACTTGTCCGCGCCATCGACAATCAAGGTATTGGCGTTGGCAATATCCAGGCCGGTTTCGATGATGGTGGTGCAAACCAGCACGTCAAAGCGCTTTTCCCAGAAATCGACAATGACCTGTTCCAGTTGGTGTTCGTTCATTTGGCCGTGAGCAATGGCAACCCGGGCCTCCGGCACCAACTCCTGCAATTGGGCCGCCACTCGGTTGATCGAACCGACCCGGTTGTGGACGTAGAAGACCTGGCCCTCGCGCAGCAGTTCGCGCCGGATCGCCGCCGCCGTCTGGCCCGGAGTGGCCGGCCCCACGTAGGTCAACACCGGGTGGCGTTCCTCCGGCGGCGTGGCCAAGGTGGACATTTCCCGGATGCCACTGACGGCCATCTCCAGCGTCCGTGGGATGGGCGTGGCGCTCATCGACAGCACGTCCACCTCCGGGCGCTGCGCCTTCAAGGTTTCCTTGTGCTCCACGCCAAAGCGCTGTTCCTCATCCACAATCACCAGACCCAAGTCCTTGAACCGAATGCCGCCGGTCACCAGGGCATGCGTCCCAATCACGACATCGACGGCGCCGCTGGCCAAACCCTCCTTGGTCTTGTTGGCCTCCTTGGCGGACTGGAAGCGGGACAGCGGCTTGACCACCACCGGGAACGGCGCGTAGCGCTCGGTGAAGGTCTCCATGTGCTGTTGGACCAGCAGGGTGGTTGGCACCAGGACGGCCACCTGTTTGCCTTCCTGCACCGCCTTGAAGGCGGCCCGGACCGCGATTTCCGTCTTGCCGTAGCCCACGTCGCCGCAGATCAGCCGGTCCATCGGCACGGGCCGTTCCATATCCGCCTTGACCTCATCGATGGTGACCAACTGGTCCGGTGTCTCGACATAGGCGAAGGCGTCCTCCAGTTCCCGCTGCCAGGGGGTATCCGGGCCAAAGGCGTAGCCCTTGGTGGCCATGCGGGCGGCGTACAGCCGGATCAGCTCACCGGCCAGTTGGCGCACCGCACCACGGGCCTTGGCCTTGGTCTTGGCCCAGTCGCTGCCGCCCAGTTTGCTCAGGGCCGGGTTTTCACCCCCCACATACTTGGTCACCTGGTCCAGGGAATCGGTGGGAACGTAGAGGCGATCGGCCGGGTGGCCGCGGCGCGAGGGGGCGTATTCCAGCACCAGGTATTCGCGGGTGGCCTGGTTGGCGCCGCTGCCCACGGTCCGTTCCACCAGTTCTAGGAAGCGGCCCACGCCGTGCTGTTCGTGCACCACCAAGTCCCCGGCCTTCAGGGCCAGCGGGTCGACAGTAGCCCGGCGCCGGGCAGGCATCTTGCGCATGTCGCGGGTGGAGGTGCCGGACCGGCCCGTCAGGTCCCGTTCGGCCATGACAGCCAGGTGCAAACCCGGGAAGACATAGCCTTCACCCGGGGCGGTGGTGACATAGACCACGCCCTGGTCCAGCGGCCCAGCCGGCAAGGCTTCGGCCAGGCGGGCCGGCACCCCCCGGTCCCCCAGCCGTTCCGCCAGGCGCTTGGCCGGCCCACGGCCCTCGGTGGTCAGCACCACCCGCCAACTCGCCTTCACCCACTGTTTGAGTTGCTTGATGGCGGCCTGAACCTTGCCGTGGTAGTTCTCCACCTCGGTGGCGCCAATGGCCACCAACTCGGCCGTCTCGCTGGCCTGCCCAAGGTCGCCATCGGGCAGGCCAAAGGGCGTCAGGTGCCACCAGGCGTGGCCGGCCTGGTCAGCCTGGTGATGCAGTTCGTCCAGCGTCAGGAAGGAGCCGGCCTCCAGTTCCACCGGGGCTTGGCCGCCGGCCGCGGCGGCCTCCCAAGCCGCCCCCAGGAACTCCTCCGCTGTAGCCAGCAGGTCGGTGGCCCGGCGGCGCAAACGCTCCGGCTCCACGAAAACGATGATGGCGCCCGCCGGCAGCACCCCCGTCAGCGGGACCAGCGCGTCAGCCAACAGCGGGGTGAGGGACTCCATGCCCTCGGCCGCGATGCCCTCCGCCACCTTGGCCAGCATGTCCGCCACGCCCGGCAGCCGGCTGATCAACCGTTCCGCCTTGGCCCGCACCGCCGGGGTCAGTAGCAGTTCGCGGCAAGGCGGGGCCAGCAGGCCGTGTTCCGCCACCGCGCCGGACCGCTGGTCGGTGACGGAGAAGTAGCGCACCTCTTCCACCTCGTCGCCCCAGAAGTCGACCCGGACCGGGTGGTCATCGGTGGGTGCAAAGACGTCCACAATGCCGCCCCGGACGGCGAACTCACCGCGCCGGGTCACCATGTCGGTGCGGGTGTAGGCGTAGTCCGCCAGGCGGTGGGCCAGGTCGCCAATCTCAGCCTGGTCGCCCGGCCGCAGGCGAATGGGGGCCAGTTCGCCCAGTCCGGCCACCACCGGTTGCAGCATCGAACGGATCGGGGTCACCAACAGGCGCACCGGACCGCTGGGCCCCGCCAGGTCCGGGTGTGCCAGGCGGTGGAAAATGGCGGTGCGCCGGCCCAATGTGTCGGCCCTGGGTGACAGCCGTTCATGCGGCAGCGTTTCCCAAGCCGGGAGGACCGCGATCTGTTCGGCCGGCAGAAAAGCGCCAGCGGCGGCGGCCAGTTCCTCCGCCGCGCTGGTGGAGGCCGTCACCGCCACCACCGGGGCCACCGGGGGCTGGCCCGCCCCGGCCCTGGCGTCCGGCTGGTCCTGCCCGGGCGGGGCACCGGGTTGGCCTTGTCCGGCCAATACCCCAGCCAGCGCCGCCACCACTGCCGGGCGGACCCCAGCCGGGCTTTGCACGTCCACCCGGGCGGCGGCATCGGGCCCCTCCAAGGCCCACCGCCGCGCCAAGTCAAGCGCCGCGACGAAACCTGGATCCTCCGCCAGGGCCTCGGTCAAGCTGGCCAGGGCTTCAGTCACGGCGCCGCCTTGGTGTGAAACTCCAACTGGGCCGCCTCCAGGCCCTTGGTGACCAGAGCCTCCGCTGCGTCGGCCGCTCGTTCCACCATGTGCAACACATCCGCCTTCTGGGAGTAGGGGAAATTGCGCAGCACGTAGGCGGCGGCGTCCATGGTGCCGGGCGGGCGGCCAATGCCGCAGCGGATACGCAGATAGTCCTTGGTGTCCAAAGCCTTGGAGATGTCGCGCAGGCCGTTGTGGCCGCCCTCGCCCCCGCCCAGCTTCAGTTTGATCTCAAAGGGCTGCAGGTCCAGGTCGTCATGGATCACCACCAGGTGGTCCGGCTCCACGCCAAAGTAAGCCATCAGCTCGCTGACCGGCCCACCAGACAGGTTCATGAAGGACTGCGGCTTGGCCAGCACCGCCCGCGGGCCAGGCGCACCACCGGGCAACAGGCCCAGGCGGACGGCGGCGGCCAAGGCCCGGCCGTGGGCGCGGGCGGCGAAGGACACCCCGGCCCGGGCGGCCAGGGTGTCCGTCGCCATGAAGCCCAGGTTGTGGCGGTTGGAGGCATACTGCTCGCCTGGGTTGCCCAGGCCCACCACAAGCCACACGTCGCTCATGTGGCCAACCGGCTATTCGTCTTGCGCGGCGGCTTCTTCGCCTGCTTCGGCTTCGCCTTCCTCCGCCGGCGCTTCTTCCACCTCGCGTGGCACGCTGACGGCCACCACCACGGTGTCCGGATCGTCCAGCGCTTCCGTGCCTTCCGGCAGTGTCAGATCGGAGATGCGCAGCGTGTCGCCGTCGTTCAGGCCTTCCACCACCACGGTGATGGACTGCGGAATGTGAGTCGCTTCCGCCCGCACCCGCAGTTCCTGCATGTCCAGCAGGGCGATGCCGCTGGCCGGCTCGCCTTCGAGGTGCAACGGCACGGCGGCCTCGATCTTTTCGCCGGCCCGCACCACTTGCAGGTCGACGTGCTCCAGGGCATCGGTGAGGGCGTTGCGCTGCACTTCACGGGCGATGGTCAGGGTCTTCTTGGTGCCCTGCTTGATGGTCAAAATGGCGTTGACGTGGCGCAGCGCCAGGAAGGTGTCGTGCGTGGGCAACGCGACGTGGATCGGGTCGGCACCATGCGGGTGCAGCACGGCCGGCACCAGGCCGGCCCGGCGGGTCCGGCGGGCGGCGCCCTTGCCAAACTCGGTGCGCGGTTGGGCTTCCAGAATGATTTCAGCCACGGGTCTTGCTCCTTGGGTTCGTGTCTTGATGAAGCCCTGGCTGACCGGTGTCGCATCAGCGGCTTCGGCCAACCGGGGCAGTTGTAGTTGGTTCGCTTGCCCGGGCCAAGATGGCCGATGCCGCGCGGTGGCCAACCCGGTGCCGTTCGGCATGGCGTGGCCGCCACGCGCCTCGTCGATCACGGCAGCCCGTCCCTGACCGGAAAGAGCCGCCCTCGCCAAGGCAACCCCAGGATTCTACCCCAGCCCGGCCACGTCCTCCCCACGGAGAGACTGCCGGTTGTTGTACGCCCTCCGGCGCCATGCGGAGACACTTCCGGTAGTCGACCAGGCGCCATCGACTGGTCTGTGCTTGGTTGGGTTCGTGACGTTCTGGCCGGGGATCGCAGGTGGTGTGGGTTGGGGGGACTTCGACTGGTCTGTGCTTGGTTGGGTTCGTGACGTTCTGGCCCGACCGAGCTTGACGCCGATCCCGGTCAATTCCCAGCCCAAGATTGACCACGATCGCTCCGAAGGTCCCCGGTGGTGCCAGGCTGGCCGGGGCGGGCAAAGCAACTGCGAGTTTTCGGGGACTTGTGTACGGGTGGCGCCCGATGCCGCCCCGGGACCGGCCACCCAACCAACCGGCCGACATCGGCGGCAAGGCGCTGACCT
>JAISTN010000167.1 GCA_031272565.1 Bifidobacteriaceae bacterium | reverse complement strand
GATGCCGCCGGCGCCCTGTTGGGCCCGGTGGTGGCCTACCGTGACGCGCGTACCGGGCGGTCCGTGCCGGCGGTGCTGGAAGGGCTTGGGGCGGAGGAGTTGTACGGCCTGACCGGCATTCAGCACCAGCCCTTCAACACCATCTTCCAACTGAAGGCCGAGGCCATGGGCCTGGCGCCGGGCGGCGCTCGCCTGCCCCAGGCGGCCCGGGCACTGCTGCTGCCGGACCTGCTGGCCTACTGGCTGACCGGACAGCAGGTGACCGAACTGACCAACGCCTCGACCACGGCGCTGCTGGACGCCCGCACCGGCGACTGGTCCGGCCCGGCGCTGGCCGCCGCCGGGGTGGAGCGCGGACTGTTCGCCCCGCTGGTGGAGCCCGGGAGCGCCATCGGGCACCTGCTGCCGGCCATCGCCGCGGCCACTGGACTGCCGGAAACCACCCCCGTAGTGGCAGTTGGCAGCCACGACACCGCCAGCGCCGTGGCCGCGGTGCCAAGGTTGGGCGATGGCGGAACCTACGTCTCCTGTGGCACCTGGTCTTTGGCCGGCGTCGAACTGGCTGGGCCGGTGCTGACCGCGGCGGCCCGCGCGGCCAATTTCACCAACGAGCGCGGCGTGGGCGCCACCTTCCGGTTCCTGCGCAACGTCATGGGGTTGTGGCTGCTGACAGAGTCCCAGCGCCAGTGGCGGCTGGAGGGCCGTGACGCGGCACTCGGCCCACTGCTGGCGGCCGCCGCGGCTGAGCCGGCCGGGCTCGCCCTGGTGGATGCCGACGCCCCCGAATTCCTGGCGCCCGGTGACATGCCCGCCCGTCTGGCGGCCGCCGTGGCCCGGGCCGGGGGACGGGTGCCGCAGACGCCGGCCCAGGTGACCCGGCTGGTGATCGATTCCCTGGCCGCCGCATACGCACAGGCGGCGGCCGATGTCGAACGGCTGACCGGGCAGCCCCAACCCGCCTTGCATCTGGTGGGGGGTGGCTCCCAGGGTGAGTTGCTCTGCCAGGCGACGGCGGATGTGGCCGGGCGGCCGGTGCTGGCCGGCCCGGCCGAGGCCTCGGCCCTAGGCAACGCCTTGGTGCAGGCCCAAGCCTTGGGCGCCATCGGCCCTGGCCTCGACGAGTTGCGCCGTGTCGTCGCGGCCTCATTCCCAATCAAGACCTACCTACCCAACGTTTAAGAGAGGAACCAACATGTCAACCCCAACACTGACCGAATGCCTGACCCAGATGGGCGCCGCCGGCCGGCGACTGGACGCCATCCACGCCTGTGAAGCCGGCGCCGGGAACATCTCTGTGGCCCTGCGCACGCCACCGGACCTGGCGCAGGCTTTTTCTTTGACTGAGCCCTACACGCTGCCCGTAGCCGCCCCGGCGCTGGCCGGCTGGACAGTGCTAGTGACCGGCTCCGGCTGCCGGCTGCGCGATGTGGCCGCGGCACCCACCGCCAATGTGGCGGCCGTGGAGATCGGCCCAGATGGGCTGACCGGCACGCTGCACTTTGCTGCGGACCGCGCCTACAAGACACCCACCAGTGAATTCAACTCGCACCTGGCCGTCCACGCCGACCAGGTGGCTGCTGGGGGTGCGCCCCATGGCTACCACACCGTGATCCACGCCCAGCCGCCCTATCTGGTGCTGCTGACGCACGGGCCGGCGGCCGATTCCCGTGAGTTCTCCCGCGAACTGCTGCGCTGGGAGCCAGAGACGGTGGTGCAGCTACCGGAGGGCGTCAAGGTGCTGGAGTTCATGGTGCCCGGCTCCGCCCGGCTGCAAGAGGCCTCAGTGGCCGGCCTGCGGACACATCGGATTGTGCTCTGGTCGAAGCATGGCCTGATGGTGCGCTCGGCGGACGGCCCCTTGAAGGCTGTCGACCTGATCGAATACGCCGAGACAGGTGCCATGTACGCCCACCTGAACCAGGCCACCGGCCACCCCAAGCCGGGCCTGTCGGATGAGGAACTGGCCCAGGTGATCGCCGCCTTCAACGTCCAGACCGACCTGTTCTGACCCGCTGGCGCCGCGCCTGATGCGCACAATTCCAAATCATGTCTCTAGATTTGTGCATCCCTAAGAGGTGATTCATCTCTCCCTGAGCCCTGATCCACCGATTATCGGCGCAGTGAGCCACCTGGTGGGTGGGTTAGCTCAGGGCCGCCAGGCGTTCCGTGGCGGCTTGTTGGCTCAGGCCGCCGATGGCGATCGAAGCCACGTTGCCTTCGGCGTCGATGAAGTAATGGGTGGGCAGTCCCAGTACGCGATAGAGGGAGCCCAGGTCGGTGGCCGGGTCGGCCACCTGGGAGTAGGTCAGCCCCAGGCGCTCGGCGTAGGCAGTGACTGTGGTGGCCGGCTCGCCCACGTAGATGGCCACCACCGCGACCTCGTCGGACTGTTCGTAGACGGCCTCGATGTCTTCGGTTTCGGCCCGGCAGTTGGAGCACCAGGTCGCCCCAAAGACCAGCCAGACCGGTTGGCCGCGCAGGTCTGACAGACGCACGGCAGCGCCATCGACAGCGGTCGCGGCGAAGTCCGGGGCCGGCTCGCCCACCGCCGGTGCGGCGGCCGCCACGTCGCCCGTCAGCTCAACCGACGAGACCCCAGTCTCGTCCTGGCCGCCCTTGATGAGCCAGATTCCCGCCAGAATCAGCCCAGTGGTGGCGACCAGGACGAGAGCCTGGCGCCCGCGCGATGGGACGTTGGCGGGCTTAGGCATAGGAGTGCAAACCACCAAAGAAGTGGTTGCCAAAGTAGGCGAACAAGATGGCGGCGAAGCCGATCACCAACAGCCAGGCGGCCCGTTTGCCGCGCCAACCGCGGGCCACGCGGGCGTGCAGAAAGGCGCCATAGATCAGCCAGGTGACCAGCGCGGCGGTTTCCTTGGGGTCCCAACTCCAGTAGCTGCCCCAGGCGGTGTCCGCCCACAGTGCGCCTAGCACAATCATGATGGTGAGCAGTGGGAACGTCACCACGGCGGCTTTGTAGCCCACCTCGTCCAACGTTTCCGGGCGCGCCTTGAGCCGGCGCCAGCGCGGCTGGACCAGGTACAGCACGGCGGCGCCAAACGAGACACAGGCCGCGCCGTAAGCCAAGATGGCAAAGCCCACGTGCAAGGTCAGCAGCAGGTTGTTTTGCAGGGCCGGCACCAACGGATCCACCCCGGCGTCAAGCCGCATCGCATACAGCGTCAAGCAGGCCGCCACCGGCAACACGGCCACCGACACGGCCCGCAGCTTCAGCTTCCATTCGACCACCAGGTAGGCCAGCAGGATGCCCCACACGAACGAGACGGCAAACTCGTGCTGGTTGGCGAACGGCCCGTGGCCGGTCGCGGCCATGCGCACGCCCAGGTAGACCGTGATGAGCACAAAGGCAATCAACACAAAGCCGGTGGCATAAGCGGCCAGGCCGCCGGAGGCTCTCCGGCCGCGGGACGCGGTCTTGGTGCCCGATGGCGCCCGCGGTGGCCCTTCCACTCCCGCGGCCGGTTCGGCCCCATCGGCTGCCAAGGCGGCATCGGAGTTTGCGGCCTCGGCTGTGGTGACGGCCCCGGCCGGGCCCACCTTGACCTTGCCCGGCGCGGTCGCCCGGCGGGCGGACAGGATGACGATGTTGGCCACCAGGGCGATGGCGATCAGGATCAAAGCGGCGGGCAGAACGTATTCCGCCAACTCGAGTGGGTCAGGCATGGGTGGCCTCCTGGGGTTCGGAATCGGGTTCGGGTTCAGGCTCTAGGGCGGAAGTCGATTTGGGGGCGGGGCCGGAGTCGGTGTCAGGGCCGGCAAACAACTGGCTGATCTGCGCTGCCAACTGGTTGAAGTGACGTTGGTAGGCGGAGTCGGCCTTGTCGGAGGAGGCCATGCGGACAGTGGCGCCGGTCCCAGCCGGCGTGATGCGCAGCCAGTAGCGGCGGGGGCGGCAGGCGAAGGTGACGCACATGGCGGCCACCAGCAGGATCGAACCGAGCCACATCCACAGAGCCCCCGGGTCACGCCGCACCAGCACGCCGGTGATCTGGCGTTCCCGCACAAACGTCAGGCTGTAGTCGCCCACGGCGAGCGGTTGACCGGGCTGCACTTGGCTCATCTGCAGGGTCTCACCGGTCTCGGTTTGGACCAGCCGCAGGACGGCATTACCGGGCTCGATGCCGGAATCGGTTGAGCCGGAGGCGGGTAGGAAGACATCCACGGCCAGCCCGGTGCCGGGCAGCTCGACCGTACCGACAATGGCCGTGCCGTCCGTGGTGGTCCACTGTAGCGGCACCGACTGGTCCACCAGGGCGGCGCCGTCCGGGCCGGTCACCTTGATATCGGCCGCCAGGCCGTAGGAGTTCTGGTGGAACTTGTAGCCGCCGTAGCGCAGTGGTTCGTTGACGCGCACGTCCTGTTCGGCCACGGTCACGCCGTCCCGGGTCACCACGAGGTGTGAGACGTAGTCGAGCGGCTGGCCCGCGTCGGAGTAGGTAGCCTCGAAGTTGGTGGCGGCGATCTCCAAGCCGGAATCGTGGCCCACCGCCACGGCCGCGCCACCCACGGGCAGGGAGCGGACCTCGTCTACGCCCGTGGAGGCGGAGATGACAAAGGCTGCCAGGATCACCAGGAAGGACAGGTGGGCCACCACCGTACCGAAGCCGCCCCAAGCGAACCTGTCGGCGTAGAGCGACTGCTGGTTGGCGCCATCGGGCACCACCCGGTAGTGCAGGCGGCTCAGCAGGTTGGTGACATCGGCCGTCGCCACGCTGGGCGGTTCGGTGGCCGTCACTTGAGCCTGGTAGCGGGCCCGGTCGAAGAACTGGTCGCTGGGGTGGGTCTTGGGGTGGCGGAAGCCCTCCCACAGGCGCGGCAGCCGGTGGGTGGTGCAGGCCACGATGGAGGCCGCCAGGAGACCCACCAGGACCAGGAAGCCAATTGATGAAAAGACATGGAACAGCCCCAGGGCGTTCAGCAAAGTGGTCCAGCCGCCATACTTGGCCCTCATCTCGGCCAGGAACTCCGCCTTGGCGGTGGCGTCGTCGTAGGTGCTGGCGTCCGTTTGGACCACCAGCGCGCCAATCAGTATCAGGACGGCCAGGGCCAGGATCGTGATCAGGCCAACCGTCTTGGAGTAAAAGACCTGGTAGATGCGGCGGAAGAACTCACCGGGCGGGGCGTCGGCTGCCTCGATGTCGTGGGCGCCATGGCCGCCGGGGCCGCCCTCAGCATTAGCTGGGCCAACCAGGCCGGCCGCGGGGCTGGCGGCCGGCCCGGCCGGGGGAACGGCCGGGGGAACGGCCGGGATGTTGGCCGGCGTGCTGGCCGGCGTGGCGTCATCCAGTCTTATGGGAGCAGTCATGCCCGTGCCCTTTCTTACAGCCCCACGTCCACCAGGGCGGACAGGCGGCTGAACAGGTCGGTGATGATGAGGAAGCCCACGGCCACCAGCAGCCCGCCGGTCACCCAGGCGACGCCGCGGTGGTGGCGCGTGAACCACTTGAGGCGGCCGGTCAGGTGCGTCGCACCGGCGCAGACCAGCACAAACGGCAGGCCAAGGCCTAGCGTATAGACGGCCAGTAGGCCCAGCCCACCGGCCAGCGAATCGGTGGTGGTGGTCAGGCCCAGCACCCCGCCCAGCACCGGGCCGATGCACGGCGTCCAGCCGGCGCCAAAGGCCAAGCCCAGCAGCAGCGAGCGGCGCCAGGCCGGTGGAGCCGCCGGGTCGGGGTGGTAGCCGGCCCGCAGCGGCCGGTCGATCAACGGGATGTTGATCAGGCCGGCGGTGTGTAGGCCCAGCAGCACCAGAATGGCGCCGCCCACCACGCGCAGCGCGGGTTTGGCGTCCGCCGCCGCCCAGCCGATCAGGCCAACCAGCGCCCACAGGGCGGCGAAGACCACGGCGAAGGCGGCCATGAAGACGCCAGCCTGGGCGGCGGCGGCCCAGCGGCGCGGCGTGGTGGCTCCGGCGGCCTGGCCGGTCATGTAGCCCACAAAGACCGGCACCACCGGCAGGAAGCAGGGCGAGGCGAAGGACACGATGCCGGCCAGCAGCACAATCGGAACGGTCAGGGTCATGGCGTGGCCTCCGCCGCCGCGCTGGCGGAGGCTGCGACCTCCACCAGCAGGCCCGTCAGGTGGGTGGAGGCGGTGGCGGCCAGCTCGGAATCCGGGTCGATTTCCACCACCTTTTCCCAGGCTGCCTTGGCTGCCGCCGTGTCGATCGGGTCGATCGACAGGTAATAGAAGCCCAGGTTGAACCAGGCCTCGGCCTGTTCGGGCACCAGGTCGGTGACGTGGAGCCAGGCTGCACCGGCGGCTTCGAAGTAGCCGTCCTCATACAGCAGCACGCCCTGTTCCAGCAGGGCGTCGGTGTCATCTGGGTTGGTCGCCAAGATGGCGGCCAGTTCGGTCAGGCGGGTGGAGTTGTCGGCCGCGGCCGTGGCGGTGGCCAGGTCTTGGCCAACCTGGCTGGCCTGTTCGGCTAGAGCGTCCGTGACCGTGTCTGTGACCTCGGCCGTTGGGGCGGTGGCCCGGCCGGCGTACCAGGCTCCGGCGGCCACGCCCACCATGACGGCTCCCACCAGCAGCCAGCGAAAGCCCCAACGGCCACCTGTGGCGGTGGCCGGCTGGTGGGCGGCCTGCCGTTTGGCCACGGCGCGCAGAACTATGTCGTCGTCATCGTCCTCGGCGTCTGGGTCCAGGCCGGTGGTGGCCAATGCCGCCTGGTCAGTTGAGCCGCCCAAGCCAGTGCCCGGGCCGGTAGCTCTCGGGGCGGCATCGGGCACAGCCGTTTCACCAGCCGTGGCGGCGGCCGCTTGCCGGCGGGCGCCGTGCCGTTTGACTCGATGGCGCGCAACTATGTCGTCGTCATCGTCCTCGATGTCCGGGTCCAAGTCGGTGTCGGTCGGTACGGGCTGACCTACGGTGACGGTGGCGGCTGTCTCCGTGGGTGATGTCATGCCTACGTCAGCCCTTCTTCAGCGGCGGCGGCATTGGCCTTAGAAACGTCGGATGGTTCCAGATCCTCGGCCGAAACCCCCAGCAGCGCCAGCTGGCCCTTGCGCGACTCATCCAGGGACTGGCTCAAGATGCGTTGCATGTAGTCCGGCGCGTGGAAGCCGTAGGAGTTCTCCGAATAGGCGTAGTCGACATAGAACGAGGCCTTGTTTTGGTACTGCTGCGCCAGGGTGATGCGGTCTTCGGCCACGCCGTTTTCGGTGGCGGCGGCGATGTCGTCGATCAGGGCCACCAGGGCATCCAGGGCGCGGTCACGCGAATCGACAAAGCGGTTCTGAATGGTGGTGACGCGCTCTTGAATGACCGCCTCGGAACTGGTGTGGCAAGTGCCGCAGGTGCCGTTGATGTCGGCCATCGGGTTGGTCACCTGGTGGTTGGCCACCTTCTGGGAACCGACTCGCTGGTAGGCCATGTGGCAGTCGGCGCAGCTCACGCCGTTGGCGGCGTGGACACCGGCCGACCAGGTCTCGAACTCCGGGTGTTGGGCCTTGACCACGGCGGCGCCGGAGATGGCGTTGGTGAAGTCAGTGAACTCGATCTCCTGGTAGTACTCCCAGACATCGTTGATGTCGGTGCCGTTGGACCACGGGAAGGTCAGCGTCTTGGCGTCGCCCGCGAAGTAGTACTCGACGTGGCACTGGGCGCAGACGTATGTGCGCATTTCTTCGGTGGTGGCATCCCGGTTGACGTCGTAGTCTGTGATGCCTTCGGAGGCCTTGAGGGCCTTGAGGCCTTCGATCAGCGCCGGGCGCGTGATCTGGAGTTCCATCGTGGTGGGGTTGTGGCAGTCGATGCACTGGATGGGGTGCTCCGCCAGGGCGGTGGCCTCGGAGTACGGCATCACGTTCATGGCGTCGAAGCCGGCGTTCATGTCGCCGTTGCCCAGTTCCGCCATCACCGGCACGGTCGAGGCGTGGCAGTTCAGGCAGGCGCCTGGCTGGTCTTTGGCCAGCACGCGCAGGGTCATGCGTTGGTCGGTCAGCATCCATTCGTGGCCGCGCAGGTGGCGGTAGTCGATGGCGAAGGCATAGCCCTTCCACATCGTCACCAACCGGGGGTCGGCCTCGATCTTGGAGGCGGTGGTCTCGGTCCGCATCTCCGGGTCTTCACCCAGCGTCTCCACGGCGGCGGCGCGCGGCTCGGAGGCGACCGGTACCAGTGCGGTCGAGTGGTCCGATGGCGTGAACTGGGCGGTGGCCAGGAAGCCGTCATATTCGAGCGGGTAGTTCTGGCCCCAGACGGCGGCGTCATAGGTGGTGTCGGTCAGTGTGACCACGGGCGTGGTGCCGCTGGACCGGTCCGCCGTCTTCTTCTCGAAGATGTTGGTCACCAGGGCGATCACCGCGAAGGTGACGACGGCGGCCGCCACGGCTACGCCGAGTAGAAGCAGGAAGCCCCGCTTCTTCTGAGGGCTAGGAGTCGCTTCGGTCATGGTTTGCTCCTGTGTCATTAATCGTCGTGGCCGATGCCGCTGTGGCACTTGGTACAGGTGATGGTTTCGTCCGCGCCCATGGCTTGGTACATCGAGTCGGTCAGTTCGGCGTGGCACTCGAGGCAGGCCTGGTTGGCGATGGCGAGGGAGGAATCGCGGATGACGATGTTGGTGGGGTAGGTGTTGAAGGTGAACTTGGTCCCGTGGAGGACGCCGTCTTCAGCCTTCACCACCAGTTTGTGGACCAGGTTGTCATGTGGCACGTGGCAGTCGCTGCAGGTGGCGACGTTGGCGTGGGCGCCGGCCGCCCAGGCGTCGTACTCGCGCTGCATGACATGGCAGTTGGTGCAGGTCAGGGGATCGGTGCCCAGGTAGGCGGGCAGTTCGGCGTAAGCCAAGGTGAAGGCAGCCGAACCGATGGCCGTGCCGACAAAGAGGGCGGCCAGTAGGCGCACCACTCGGTGCGCTTTGCTACCGGGCGACGTCGCCATTGCCGGCTCCTGGTTTCCGTGGCGGCCGGGGGCGGGCCGCCCTGCTTAGGGTCTAAGTTATTGGAATTGACCGATTTCGTCAAGATAACACTGGTTTCAACAGCGGCGTGTTGCGGCGCGCTTCAGGACCATGATCTGGGCGGTTTGGGATAAGCGACAGTAGTGGCCTGGCATATTTGTCATGCAAAAAAGGCAGTCTTGATTATGGGAGGTGTATTTTCGCGAAAACTTGGGTGAATCCTCAGGTTGGCCGGGCCGCGCGGGCCGTTGTTTGGCAAGAACTTCTGGGGGCAGTGGTGGCCAGGCTCACTGCGCTGCCGGCGGTTCCAGTTTGGGCGCGATCACTTGGACGCTGGTCCGGGCGGTCTGGGGGACGGGGCCCAGGCAGCCTTCGCACAGGTGCGGCGCGGACCTGGGGTGGAGTTCTTCCAGGCGGTAGTTGGAGTGCATCTCCTCGAGGCTGGCGTTGATCATGCCGGCGTGGAGTTGGCACACCACCGCCGGTGCCTTGCGGGCGGCGGAAGCGAACGGGCAGTTGTGCAGCAGCAGGCGGGGCGGCTCACGGCCGGTGTCGACCAGCTCGGGGGCAAACCACAGGGCGTCCAGCTTGTTCACCAGGCGGTTGGTGATCTCATGTTCGTCTAGGGTTTCAAAGGGTGCCAGGCGGGTTGTCAGGTAGCGGCCCCATTCCTGGCCCACGGTGTAGAGCCATTCGCCAGAGTGGGTCTTCGACTGGGCAATGGCCGTTGTTAGGATCTCGGCCAACAGGCGATAGCCCTGGGCTCTCTCATGGGTCTGATTGGGCAGAGTGCCAAGGTAGACAACCTTGGGCCGGCCGGGGGTATCCCGCTCGGCCGTTTCGCGTGTCGCCAGGCCGGCATCGACCAACGATTCGAGATGAAAGCGGGCGGTATTGACGTGGATGCCAACCTTGTCGGCCACCTCTTGGACCGACAGCGGGACACGCGTGTCACGCAGAATCTGGATGATGTGGGTGCGCCGGCCACCGTGGTCGGAGCGCCCGGTGGTTCCATCGTAGACAGATGTAACTGGGGCGGCCATGGAAACATCCTTGTTCATTTCATGAAAAACCAGCAAACTCACTATATCCACCAGCGGCCCGGCTGGCAACCGGAGCCGGGTATTTGTTGACGACAATCTGCTCCGCCATATGGGCAGACGCGGCCCGGACCCGGCTTTGTGACACAAGTAAACCCACGGGTGCCTGCCGGACGCCATCGGCCGTATCCGTTGCCACCCGGCCGCCATCGGCGGTCTGCGCTGCCGCCCAGCCGGCCGTCAGGTGATCAAGTCCTGCAACCGAGAGACCGCATGCAGGGGCAGATCGATCAGCGTGGGGCCAGGGACCGGTCAAGCCGCAGTGGGTTTGGTCCCGCGGGTCTGCCACAGGGCGGCGAACCAGACGGGACAGAAGGCCAGGCCGGCCGCCGCCCCCCAGACCATGCCGTCGGTGGGGTGTTGACTGGCCGCCTTGGCCACGGCCGGCAGGCAGACTACCAGCGCTAGGCACCAGGCGATGCCGCCAATCCAACCGGCTGGTCGAATCACCCGGCCGGCCCGAGCCGGCAACCTGGCGGCGATCCGGGGAAGAACCAGGAGGGTTGCGCCCGCCACCAGGAGAAATGCCACACCCATCAAGACCAGCAGGCCGTCCACTCCCAGGGCACCCAGCGTGCCGTCTTCGCCCAGCAACCCCATCAGGCCGGGTTGATCGGCTACCTGGTCTTTGATCCACGCCTCCGGGTCCACCGCACACCAGATGTGCCCGGCGCCCACCAAGGCCATCAGGCCGGCCGCTGCTACTACGAGCTTTGTTTTCATGGTCTGAAGCCAAGCCTCAGACGGGGTGCGTTGGCTAGCCCCCAATCGGGGGAATTACGCCGAATTCCCCCGATCGGGGGAGTGCTAGCTAGGGGAGTGCGGGCCAGGTGAACCCGGGCCCGGTGAGTGTGGCCCGGGGGAACGCAGACCAGCTCGCAGCGCGACCGCCGTCGCCTGGACCCGGTTGCTGACGCCCAGTTTGGCCAAGACCCGTGAAACGTGCGACTTGGCTGTTTCCGGCGCCACAAACAGGGCGGCGGCAATCTGGGCGTTGGTGCGGCCCTCCGCCAGCAGAGCCAGCGTTTCCCGCTCACGGGCGGTCAGCGCGCTCACCGCCGCCACCGCCTCGGCCTGGGACTGGAAGGTGAACAGGTGCGGCGCCGCTTGGCCGGGGGCAGTCCGGATCAGCTTGGGGAAGGTCCAACGCAGCCAGCGGTCGACCAGGCGCAGGCTCCAGGGGGCAATGCCCAGCAGGACCAGCAGCGCGCCGAACAGTGCCCCGCCCAAGGCGGGCTCGACATTAAGCACCGGGTTGGCGTTGGGCAGTCCACCGACAACCAGGATGCCGTCCAGTCCCGCTGGGAAGGCAAAGAAAGCCAACGACGCCATGACTAGGCCCAACGCCAGGTGTTGCAGGTGCCAAACCGCCCCCAACAGGGCCGCCTTGGCACCCCGCCTGACCGTGACGGCCGGCAGCCCCACCATCAAGGTGGCCACGGCCACGGCCACTTCCCGCACCAGCTTGGACAGCAGCGGCAGCACCACCAGGACGGCCCAGGCCAGGCCAGTCACTGGCACCCCGGCCGCCTTCGATACCGCCGGGTCCCGCAGCACCGACACGCCAAATCGGGTCAGAAAGATGACGAAGCCACCGAACAGCCAGCCGATCACCAGCCAGCCGGCTAGGGGCAGCGAGGCCCTGGCCCCGGCCGCCCAGGCCACGGCCGCCCGGCGCACCGCGTGCATCCTCGCACCGCCTCCTTCCGCTGCTGCGCTCACGCTACCAGCCGCCGCTGCCGCCGGGCGGCCCACCCCGGCCCGTTGGCCCAGCCCTGATCCGGGAGCGGCAGGCGTCAAACAGATGCGGGCTGCCTCTTAGGCCGAGGCGCGGCGGCGGCCGGCCAGGTTGGCCAGGGCGCCAAAGGCGATGGCGATGGCGGCCAGCCAGGCCAGGCCAAGCCAGGTGGTGCCCGGGTCGACGGCGCCCAACTGGGCGCTGCGGATGGCGTCGATCAAGGGCGTCATCGGCTGATGGTCGGCGAAGGCCCGCAGGCCGGCGGCCATGGTGGCGGTGGGTGCAAAGCCGGAGGACACAAAGAGCAGCCCAATCATCAGGTAGACGAACATCGAGGCGCCCTCTTCGGTCTTGGCCACCAGCCCAAAGGCCACCCCCATCAAGGAGAAGGCCACCAACGCTGCCACCAGCACAGCCACCGTCACCAACCAGCCACCCAGGGTCGCCTTGGGCCGGTAGCCGATTGCGAACGCCACCGCCAGCAGCACCGCCACCGATACGCCGTTGACTATCACCGAGGCCACCATGTGTCCGGCGGTCACGGCCCAGCGCGCAATCGGCATGGACCAGAAGCGGGCGTACATGCCGCTGGTGACATCCCGGTAGACCCGGAAGGCGGTGTAGGCCACGCCGGCGGCGATGCAGAACAGCAGCACTGGCGGCACCACAAAGTCGACGTACCGGATGGGCCCCGTATCCATCGCCCCGCCCAGCACAAAGACGAAGGCCAGGAGGAACATCAGCGGCATCCCCAGCACCGTCATGATCGTGTCGGGCGAACGGACATTGTGTTTCAGCATCCGCTGGGCCAAAGTCATGGTGTCGCCCAAGCCGGTCAAGGTGGTCATAGTCCAGACTCCTTACGCCAACTGGCCGGGCCGGCTCCGGCGGTTTTGCCGGCCGCTCCGGCCACATCCTCAGTGCCACCGCCGGCATCGTTCCCGGTCAGGGTCAAGAACGCCGCCTCCAGGTCTGGTGCGCCACCCGCCGCGGCCCTGATGGTGGCCTCGTCACCCTGGGCGGCGATGACGCCGCCGTGCAGCACGGCAATGGTGTGGGCCAACCTGGCCGCCTCCTCCATGTACTGGGTGGTCAGCAAGATGGTCCGGCCTTGTTCCGCCAGGCCGCCAATCACGCCCCAGACCTCATGCCGCCCGGCTGGGTCCAGGCCTGTGGTCGGCTCGTCTAGGAACACCACCTGCGGCTGGCCGATCAAGCTCATGGCAATGTCGAGCCGGCGCTTCATGCCGCCGGAATAGGTGCCGGCCGGTTTGCCGGCCGCCTGGGCCAGGCCAAAGCGCTCAATCAGTTCGCCAGCCACCACCTTGGGCCGGGGTACGCGCCGCAGCTTGGCGATCAAGGCCAGGTTCTCCAACCCGGTCAGCACCGTGTCGATGGCCACGTTTTGGCCGGTCACGGTGATGGCCCGGCGCACCTTAGCCGGCTGGGTGGCCACATCGCAGCCCGCCACCCGAGCGGTGCCGGCGTCCGCCTTCAGTACCGTGGTCAGGATCGATACGGTGGTGGTCTTACCGGCACCGTTCATGCCCAAGAGGGCAAAGACGGACCCGGCCGGCACCGCCAGGTCCAGGCCGCGCAGCACCGCGGTGTCGCCAAAGCTCTTGTACAGGCCGTTGACCTCGATGGCGAGGCTGCCTCCTGAGGTGTCAGGCGGCATCGTGCAACGCCAGCTTGGCCAATGCCACCTTGACATCGGCGTTGAGGTGAGCGGCCTTCTTGCCCATCCAGGTGGAGGCTTGGGCTTCCATCAGGACATTCCAGGCGAATGCCGCCACGTCATCGCCGGTCACGTCCAGCACCGGGCGGCCGGAGGCGGCGCCCTCCTCGAATAGGTCGCGGATGCCGTACAGCACGTCGATCATCTGGCGGCCATCGCCGGCGAAGTTCCACAGGTATTTCTG
>JAISTN010000135.1 GCA_031272565.1 Bifidobacteriaceae bacterium | reverse complement strand
CGCAGGCAATCAACGGCATCTCGCTGGGTTCCATCCTGCTGTTGGCGGCATTGGGGCTGTCGCTCACCTTTGGCCAGATGGGTGTGATCAACAATGCCCACGGCGAGTTCATGATGATAGGCGCCTACACCGCTTACATGGTGCAGACCTACCTGGTGCAGGGCGCCGGCGCTTCGTTCCTGTTGTCGCTGTTGATCGGCTTTGTGGTGGCCGGCCTGCTGGGCCTCTTGCTGGAGGCGACCTTGCTGGCCCGGATGCGGGGCCGGCCACTTGACACGCTGCTGGTGACCTTTGGTGTCGCCTTGATTCTGCAACAGGTGGCGCGGGACGTGTTTGGCAGCCAGCCCAAGGACGTCAAGGCGCCCAGTTGGCTGTCCGGGCCGCTCCACTTGGGCGCCTACGCCATCCCCTGGACCCGCATCTTCATGTTCAGCCTGGCCATGTTCTGCCTGCTGGTGGTGCATCTGGTGATGAAGCTGACACCACTGGGCCGCCAGGTGCGGGCCACGGTGCAGAACCGTGACCTGGCCGAGGCCAGCGGGGTTTCCACGCGCCGGGCCGATCATGTCACGTTCTTCCTCGGTTCCGGCCTGGCCGGGGTGGCCGGGGTGGCCCTGACCCTGTTCGGGTCGATCGACTTCAACTTGGGCACCAAGTACATCGTGGATGCCTTCCTGGTGGTGGTGGCCGGCGGCGTGGCCCGCCTGGCCGGCGCCGTCATAGCGGCCTTTGGCCTGGGTCTGATGCAGGCCTTTGTCGAATACCCCACCAGCGCCTCCGTAGCCAAGGTGGTGGTGCTGCTGGCGGTGGTGTTGGTGCTGGTGATCCGCCCGCAAGGCCTGATGGTGCTGCGGACAAGGAGCCTGGCATGAACCGGCCGCGGGGTGTGATGGGCCAGCTCAAGCGGTCTGGCTGGCTGGTGGGCTTGGCGGTGGCGGTGGTGGCCGTCTTCCTGGCACCGCAACTACTGGACGCCTTCCGGCTTGGCCTGTTGGCGAAGTACCTGTGTATTGCCATGGTGGCGGTGGGCATCGGCCTGGCCTGGGGGCAAGGCGGCATGCTGGTGTTGGGCCAAGGGCTGTTCTTTGGCTTGGGCGGCTACATGATGGCAATGCACATGAAGCTCGATGACGCCGGGCCCGGGGGGGTCCCGGACTTCATGAACCTGTACGGCAACAACATGGTGCCCGGCTGGTGGGAGCCATTCCGCAGCGCCGGGTTCACCCTGGCGGCGATAGTGCTGCTGCCGGCCATGGTGGCCGGCCTGCTGGGCTACGCCGTGTTCACCCGGCGGGTGCGCGGCGCCTACTTCGCCATCTTGTCCCAAGCCTTGGTGGCGGCCTTCGCCACCTGGGTGGAAAGCCAGCAGAAAACCACCGGCGGCTTCAACGGCATGACTAACTTCAAGGGCTGGTTTGGCTTCGCCTTGAACGATCCGGTCAACAAGCAGATGCTCTACTACATTGCCGCCTTTGTGCTGATTGCCATGGTGTTGATAGTGCGCTGGCTGATGCGGTCCCGCTTTGGCGAACTGCTGCTGGCGGTGCGGGACCAGGAAAACCGGGTCCGGTTCTTAGGCTATGACCCGGCCTGGTCCAAGGTGATCGCCTACGTGGTGGCGGCCGTCTTTGCCGCCATTGGCGGGGCCCTGTTTGTGCCGATCGTTGGCATGATCAACCCGAAGAACGTGGGTGTCACGCCGTCGATTCTGTTCCTGGCCGGCGTGGTGCTGGGCGGCCGTACCACCTTGCTGGGTCCCGTCTTGGGCACCATCGCGGTGCGCTGGGCGGAGACCGGCCTGTCAGAGGCCTATCCCTCGATTTGGCAGTACTTCCAGGGCGCCCTGTTTGTGCTGGTGATCGCCTTCCTGGCGCAGGGTGCCGCCAGTATTGGTCCAGGGTTCAAGGCTCTATGGCAGCGCCTGCGCGGCTCTCCCAGAGGCGCCCCGCCGGGCGGACCGGCTCAAGCGGCAGGAGCGGCGGCATGAACCCAACCAACATCCCGCCCGATGGCGCCCGGGCCAGCCTGCTGGACCGGACTTTGGACCAGGCCCAGCCCTCCGAACAGGACTACTTGGAGGTGCTTGACCTGACGGTGGATTTTGACGGCTTCAAGGCGGTGGACGGCGTCAAGCTGACCGTCACGCCGGGCGACTTGCGCTTCCTAATTGGCCCTAACGGCGCCGGCAAGACCACCATCATCGACGCCCTGACCGGGCTGGTGCCGGCCAAGGGCACGGCCCAGTTTGCCGGACGTGACCTGCTGGGTCTGCCGCCGCACAGGATTGTGCGCTTGGGGGTGGGCCGCACCTTCCAAACCGCCAGCGTGATCGAGGGCCTGACCACGCTGCAGAACCTGGACGTGGCGGCCGGGTTGCACCGGTCCGCCTGGTCCCGGTTCCGGCGGCGCCGCGACGTGCCGGAAGAGGTCACCGAGGTGCTGGAGACCATCGGCTTGGCGGACCTGGCCGATGTCCCGGCCGGCATCTTGGCGCATGGTCAAAAGCAGTGGCTGGAGATCGGCATGCTGCTGGTGCAGCGGGCCCAGGTGCTGCTGCTGGATGAACCGGTGGCCGGCATGAGCGCGGCCGAGCGTGAACAGACGGGCCAACTACTGATGCGGATTGGCCGCAAGCGGGTTGTGGTGGTGGTGGAACACGACATGGAGTTTCTGCGCAGCTTTGCCGATTCGGTCACCGTACTGCACCAGGGCAAAGTGTTGGCGGAAGGCGGGGTGGCGGAGGTCCAAGCCAACCCGGCCGTGATCGAGGTCTATCTGGGAGCACCGGCGCCGGCCGCTGCCGAGCAGGCGGGAACGACATCGGCCGCCAAGGCGACACCCGCGGCCCGGGTTGCCAAGCCGGCCTCGGCCGCGCTACCCACCCAAGCCAAGCCGGCCGGAAGGGAGGGCTGAGCCATGCTGAAGGTTGAAGGCTTGTCCACCGGCTACGGCCGGGTCAAGGTGGTGCACGGTATCTCACTGGAGGTGGCCGCCGGGTCGATGGTGGCGGTGTTGGGCCACAACGGTGCCGGTAAGACCACGCTGCTGCGCGGCGTCATGGGCCTGCTGCCGGCCCGGCGCGGCTCCGTCCACCTGGCGGGAGCCGACATCACCAAGGCACGCACCAACAAGCGGGTCCGGGCCGGGCTGGCCTATGTGCCGCAGGGCCAGCAAGCCTTTGGCTACCTGACCACCCGGGAGAACCTGCAACTGGTGGCGGACATGCACGGCGCGGCCGGCGGGCAGCGGCTGAAGGAGGCCCTGGACTTGTTCCCCGCCCTGACCGAACTGCTGGGCCGGCGGGCGGGTTTGCTGTCCGGCGGGCAGCGCCAGCAACTCGCCATCGCGCGGGCCTTGATCACCGGGCCTAAGGTGATGGTGCTGGACGAACCGACCGAAGGCATCCAGCCTTCGGTGGTGGCGGAAATCCAGACGGCCATCGGCACCATGATGCGGGAAACCGGCATTGGCGTGCTGATTGTCGAACAACAAGTAGGCTTCGCTTTGGAAGCGGCCTCGCACTACTTGGTGATGGCCTCCGGCAAAGCCATTGCCCAAGGTGAGGCCGGGGCCGGCGCCAGCGATGGCGTGCGGGCCGCCATGGCGTTGTAGTCTGCCCCCAGTAGTCCCCTCAGCAGTCCCCAGAAGGAGCCCCAGCGATGCATCTGACACCGGGCGATCAAGAAAAACTGTTGCTGGCCGTGGCCGGCATGGTGGCGCGCGACCGGTTGGCCCGCGGCGTCAAACTGAACTACCCGGAGGCGGTGGCGTTGCTGACCACCTGGGTGATCGAACGGGCCCGGGATGGCCTGTCGGTGGTTGACCTGATGGACCAGGGTCAACATGTGCTGACCAGGGACGATGTCATGGACGGGGTGGCGCAGATGCTGCCGGACGTGCAGGTCGAGGCGACCTTCCCGGACGGCCGCAAGCTGGTCACCATCCACCAACCGATCGCCTGATTGCCAGGAGGAGCCAACCATGTCGACCAGTGCAGGCGAAGGCCCGGGCGCCATCCGGGTGCAGGACGGAACGGTCACCTTGAACGGTGGGCGCGGGCCGGGTCAAACGGCCGCCATCGTGATTGAGAACACGGGCGACCGCCCGGTGCAGGTGGGGTCCCACGTGCACCTGCCGGACGCCAACAGCGCCCTGGCGTTTGACCGTGCGGCGGCGGCGGGCTGCCGGTTGGACATTCCCAGTGGTACGTCGGTGCGGTTCGAACCGGGGGTCAGCCGCGAGGTGGGGATTGTGGCCCTGGCCGGGCGGCGCCTGGTGCCCGGCATCCAACGGGGAAAGGCGGTGCACCGTGGTTGAGATCACCCGGGCGCGCTACGCGGAACTGTATGGCCCCACGGTGGGCGACCAGGTTCGCCTGGGCGACACCGACTTGTGGGTCGAGGTTGAAGCAGACCACACCATTGGCGGCGAAGAGGCCGTCTTTGGGGGCGGCAAGTCGATTCGCGAGTCGATGGCGCAGGGGACGGCCGCGGCCGCCGATGGCGCCCTGGACACGGTCATCACCAACGCGATAGTGCTGGACTGGTGGGGCATAGTGAAGGCGGATGTAGGCATCAAGGATGGCCGCATCACGGCTTTGGGCCGGTCCGGCAACCCGGATATCGCCGATGGCGTCCACCCGGCCTTGTTGATTGGCCCGGGCACGGAGGTGATCAGCGGCGAGGGCCGCATCTTGACGGCCGGCGGGTTGGATTCGCACGTCCACTTGATCAGCGAATCCCAGATCCTGGAAGCGTTGGCCACCGGCCTGACAACCATCATGGGTGGCGGCACCGGGCCCTCGGAGGGCACCAAGGCGACCACCGTCACGCCTGGGCCGTGGCACCTGGCCCACATTCACCGGGCATTAGACCACCTGCCGGTCAACCTGCTGCTGATGGGCAAGGGCAACACGGTCAGCGAGGCCGGTCTGGCCGAACAGGCCTTGGGCGGGGCCGGCGCCTACAAGATTCACGAGGACTGGGGTTCCACGCCGGCCGCCATCGACGCCTGCCTCAAGGCGTGCGAACGCTGGGGGCTGCAGGCCGCCTTGCATTCCGACTCGCTGAACGAGGCGGGCTATGTCGAATCGACCATCAGCGCCATTGGCGGCCGGTCGATCCACGCCTTCCACGTGGAGGGCGCCGGCGGCGGGCACGCGCCTGACATTCTGACGCTGGCCGGGTTGCCCAACATCATCCCCGGGTCCACTAACCCCACCCTGCCGCACACCGTCAATACGGTGGCGGAACACCTTGACATGCTGATTGTCTGCCACCACTTGAACCCCAAGGTGCCGGAAGACCTGGCCTTTGCCGAATCACGCATCCGCGGCACCACCATTGCGGCGGAGGACATTTTGCATGACATGGGTGCCATTTCGATCACCTCGTCCGACGCCCAGGCGATGGGCCGAATTGGCGAGGTCATTACCCGCACCTGGCAGGTGGCGCACGTCATGAAGGCCCGCCGCGGGGCGCTGGACAGCGGGCCGGCCGATAACCTGCGGGCCAAGCGGTACGTCGCCAAGTACACCATCAACCCGGCTATCGCCCATGGCATCGCGGCCGAGGTGGGGTCGATTGAGCCCGGCAAACTGGCGGACCTGGTGTTGTGGCAGCCCAAGCTGTTTGGGGTGCGGCCGGATGTGGTGATCAAGGGCGGTGCCTTGGTCTTTGGAGCGCTGGGTGACCCCAACGCTTCGATCCCCACACCGCAACCGGTGTTGCAGCGCCCGGCCTTGGGCTATGAGGGCGGGCCGCATGTCTCGTTGTCCTTTGTGGCGCAGGCGGCGCTCGATGACGGGTTGGAGCAGCGCTTGGGGTTGCGGCGGCGGTTGGCGCCGGTGGCTCCCACCCGGACGGTGGGCAAGGCGGACATGAAGCTGAATGACACCTTGCCGGCTATCGCGGTGGAACCGGAAACGTTCCAGATTTCGATTGACGGTGAAGTGGTGGTACCGGCCCCGGCCCAGCGCCTGCCGTTGGCGCAGCTCTATTCGCTGTTCTAGGCGTTGGGTGAAGTGGTGGCTGCGGCCGGATTAGTTCAGTTGCTGCTGGCGGATGCCCGCCTGCCGGTGGGCGGCCACACCCAGTCGGGTTCGCTGGAGCCGGCCCTGCGGGCCGGGTTGGCGGTGGCGGAGATTCCTGGGTATGTGACGGCCCGGCTGCTGACGGTCACGCGGACGGCGGCGGGGGTGGCGGTGCTGGCCCGGGCGGCGGTGGCTGGTGACGCGGCGATGGCGCCCGATGGCGGCTTGGTGCCCGATGGCGCTGGGGTACTGCCGCGGGGCGGCCCGGGGCTGGCTGCGATTTGGCGGCACTGGGAGGCGGCCACCCCGGCTCACGCTTTGCGGGCGGCCGAGGTGACGCTGGGCCGCGGCTACCGGCGGCTGGGCGAACGGCTGTGGGGCCAGGCGGTGGCCGGGCCGCTGGCCGCGGCCGTGGCGTGCTACGGCGGGCTTGGCGACCTGGGAGGTCCGGGAGATTCGGGTGGCGCGGCGGTGGCGGGCGGCAGCGGCGGCGGCGAGAACGCAAGCCAAGGTGAGCCGGCCCACGAGGTCCACCCGCCGCGGCCCTTGGTGTTGGGCGTGATCGCGGCCGCGGCCGGGCTGACGGCCGAACAGACTGCCGCGGTGGTGGGCTATGACGATGTCCAGACGGTCTGGTCCGCCTGCGCCAAACTGGCCCCGGGCGACCCGGTTGACCTGGCCCAGGCGGTGCTGACGGCGCTGCCGCTGGTGGCGGCCATGGCGGCCGACCTGGCAGGCTTGAGCAGCCTGGCTGACCTGCCCGTTTACGGGGCGCCGCAAATCGACCAGTGGGCCACGGCCCACAGCCAAGCCCAAGGGAGGCTGTTCCATGCCTGAACCGTCTGTTGCTGGCAAGTTCCGCCGCACTCTGCGCCTTGGGGTGGCCGGGCCAGTGGGCACCGGCAAGTCCAGTTTGATCGGCCTGCTGTGCGGCCAACTAGCGGACCGCTACGCCATTGCCGTGGTGACCAACGACATCTACACGGATGAGGACGCCCGGTTGATCAAGGCGATGGGCGTGTTGCCGGAGGATCGTATCCGGGCAGTCGAAACCGGCGCCTGCCCCCACACCGCTATCCGGGATGATGTCTCCATGAACCTGCTGGTGGTGGAGGACATGGAGCGGCAGTTCGCACCGCTGGACCTGGTGCTGGTGGAATCGGGCGGCGACAACCTGACGGCCACCTTCAGCCCGGCCCTGGTGGACGCCCAGATTTTTGTGCTGGACGTGGCTGGTGGCGGCGACGTAGCGCGCAAGGGTGGGCCGGGCATTGCCCGGGCCGATCTGCTGGTGGTCAACAAGACGGACTTGGCGCCCTATGTGGGGGTGGACGTGGACCAAATGGTGGCGGACGCCCTGGCGGCCCGCGAAGGCCGGCCGGTGGTGGCGCTGTCCCGATCTGATCCCGCCTCAGTGGCCAAGCTGGTGGGCTGGGTCGAGGCGATGGTGGCTGCCTGCCAGGCCGGGCGGCACACGCCGCAGGACCCGGGGCCAATGGCGCCGCACTTCCACGCGGCTGAAGATGGCGCCGGGGGCGGGTATTGGCACTCGCATGATGAAGGCGAACCGCACCACCACAACCATGCCCGGGCTGGGACCTGAGGTGTCCGGTGCTGTGAGTCCCTGGCCGGCGCCGGCGGGCCGCTTGGGGCCGCCCCGGCTTGGGCGCAGGCGCCTGGGGCTGGTTTGTGGCCTGTGCGACCAAGGCTCGGTGACGCGATGCCCAGGGTGACCGCGGTGCGGGTCTGGTTGGAGGCTGGGGAGGCCCGGCTGCAGGCTGCGACACGAGTTGAACGCCAGGGCGACCGGGCGGCGCCGTACGCGGTTCGGGTCCTGGGGCAACAGGGCTCCCGGTTGACGGCCGCGGTGGTGCCAACCATGGCGACGTTGCTGGACGGGGACGCCATCGGGCTGGAGATCGAGGTGGGTCCGGGCGCGCGGCTCGAGTTGCAGGAGGTGGGCGCCACGGTGGCTTACTCCGGCCGGGGGGCTGGTGCGCGCCTGGACGCCCGGCTGCGGGTGGCCGCGGGTGCCTGCCTGGTCTGGGCGGCCCACCCCCTGGTGTTGGGGTCCGGCGCCCAGGTGGGGCGGGACCTGACGGTGGACTTGGATGAGGGCGGCGTGGCCCTGCTGCGGGAGACCATAATTCTAGGCCGGAGCGGCGAGGGGACCGGCGGCCTGGCCGCCCGCACCCGCGTTACCGGCCCTACCGGCCCGCTGCTGATCGAAGACCTGGCAATCGGGGACTGGCATGGACTACCGGGCGCCATCGGGCATCACCGGGTGGTTGATTCGGTGCTGCTGCTGGGGGTGCGGCCTGACCCGGCCGTGACGCCG
>JAISTN010000110.1 GCA_031272565.1 Bifidobacteriaceae bacterium | reverse complement strand
CGTGCTGGACGGCATGGTCACCATGGGCACCCTGAGCCAAGCCGAGCGCGACGCCCTGACCTTCCCTCAGTTCTATCCCTATGAGGTGCCAGACACCTACGCCGGGCCTCAGGGTTACCTGATGGACATGGTGCGCCGGGAGTTGACCGACCAGGCCGGCCTGTCCGAACAGGCCGTGGGCACCGCCGGCTTGCGGGTCACCACCACCATCAACAAGGCCTGGCAGGACGCCACCGTGGCCGCCGCCCAAGACCTGCCGGAGGACACCCCAGAAGGCCTGCACGTGGCCGTCGTGTCGATTGACCCGGCCACCGGCGCCATCCGGGCCCTGTACGGCGGGCCGGACTACACCGTGCGGCAACAGAACGCCGCCACCCAGGACATTGCCCAGGCCGGCTCCACCTTCAAGCCCATCACCCTGGCCGCGGCGCTTGAATCCGGGGTGTCGCTGGACCAGACCTTCAGTGGGGCTTCTCCAATTGAAATTGGGGATTGGAAGGTCCAAAACTCTGGCAACGCCTCCTACGGCCAAATCACCTTGCTGAAGGCCACCCAAAGCTCCGTCAACACGGTCTACGCCCAACTCAACGAGCAGGTGGGCCCGGCGGCGACCCTTTCGGCCGCCATCGGCGCAGGCATCCCGGCCGATGCCGCCGGCCTGGAAAACGACATCACCAACGTCTTGGGCACCGCCAGCCCCCATCCCATCGACATGGCCCGTGTCTACGCCACGTTCGCGGCCCAGGGCGTGAAGCACCAGACTTACATCGTGGAACAAGCCGTCAAGCCCGATGGCGAGGTCTTCTACGCGGGTCAAAGTGAAGGTGAACGGGTCTTCAGCCAAGACTCGATGGCCGAACTGACCTACGCCCTGACCCAGGTGGTGCAACACGGCACCGGCACCGCGGTGGCCGAACTGGGCCGGCCGGCGGCCGGCAAGACGGGCACCTCGGAGAAGAACCAGAGCGCCTGGTTCTGCGGCTACACCCCCCAACTGGCCACCGCCGTGGCCTTCTACCAGGAGGGCCCCAACGGTGAAGTAGTGCCGCTGACCCCCTTTGGCGAAGACGCCGTCATCCAGGGCGGCGGGCCCCCGGCCCGGATGTGGCTGGCTGTCATGCAAGCTGAAATGGATGGCCTGCCGGTGGAGGAGTTCCCGGAGCGGCCGGCCGACCGAGCCCAACCTTCGACCACGCCCAGTGAGGAACCCTCACCCAGCGAAGAACCTTCACCCAGTGAGGAACCATCACCTTCCGAGGTGCCTTCACCCACGGCCGAACCCTCACCCAGCGCCACCCCCACCACCGCGCCCACCCCAACCACGGCGCCAACGCCAACCGCCACAGAGACAACGGCCACGCCGCCGCCGGACCCGTCCCCCAGCCAAACAGCCACCCCCAGCCCAACTGAGTCCCCGCCGGATCCCAGCGAATCACCGGGACCTAGCCCGGCCACACCGACGGCTTCCACCACGCCGCCAGAGGGGGCACCATAGCCGCCATGAAGAAGCCCCACTTCCTGCCGGATGTTCCCCTGACGGCCGCCGCCTGGGCCCTTGGCCTGCCGGTGCTGGCACTGAACGCGCTGGCCGTGGCCACCGTGATTGTGGGCGCGGCCGTGCCCCGGCGCCTGCCGTTGGCGGCGCTGGCGGCGGGGGTCTGCCTGCTGGTGGGCCTGCTGGCGCTGCGGCTGCGGCGCCGGTCTGAGGCCCCAGTGGCCTTGGTGGGCAACTATGTGCTGTCCCGCCTGGCCTTGGTGTCGACGGTCTGGGTGGCGGTGCCCGATGCCGCCCGCTTGACCGGCCTGAGCGCCGGGGCCGCCATCATGGCCGGCGCCCTGATGGTGGAGCCCACCGTCAAAGCCATGACCGACCAGGCCTTCCCCTACGCCGCCCACTTCCCTGGAGTCAGGATCCGCACCGCCCACCTGCCGGCCGACACGGCGTTCTGGACCAACCTGGTAGGCACCGCCGTGGTGACCGCCGCCGCCGTGGCGGTCCGCTGGCAGGGCGCCGCCGGGTCCAACTGGGGCTTGGCCGCCTGCGTCACTGCCCTGGCCTGCGGCGTGGTGGCGCTGGCTGCGATGGTGGACATGGGCATCTTTGTGCTTCAGCGCCTGGTCTTCAACGCCCACCTGCCGGGCCTGTGGGAACGCCTGCAGCCCACCTTTGCGGTCCACTGGCAGGCACCCAAGGGCTCGCTCCACCAGTTGACCATGTGGTTGGACCACCTTAAGGCGCTGGGCAAACCGTTCTTTGTGCTGACCCGCACGCGGGAGAACTTCCGCGAGGTGGCGGCGGCCTTCCCGGACGTCCCGGTGCTGCTGCGGGTGGGTTTGGACACGGTGGGCGACGCGGTGGCACCCAGCCTGAAGTCCGTCTTCTACGTCAACACGGCCATCTTGAACGACCACATGCTGCGCTACGCCCACCTGACCCACATCCAACTGAACCACGGCGACAGCGACAAGATCGCGTCCTATTCGCCGGTCTTCCGCTCCTATGACAAGAACTTTGTGGCCGGGCAGGCGGCCATCGACCGGTTCACGGCGGCCGGCCTGGCCACCGCCCCGGGCTTCTTTGTGATTGTGGGCCGGCCGCAGGTGGCCGGTGTCCGTCCGGCCCGCGGGCCGCTGCGGGACCAGACCGCGCCGGTGGCGCTCTATGCGCCCACCTGGGCCGGCAACACGGCCGATTCGTTCTACTCCTCGCTGCCGGAGGGGCCCCAAGTGGTGCAGGCCCTGCTGGACCGCGGCTGCACGGTAGTGTTCCGGCCCCACCCCTACTGGGCCAAGCACCACCGGACGGCAGCCGGGCGCGAGGCCGTTTGCAAGCTGCTGGCCGAGGACGCCGCCGCCACCGGCCGGGCCCATGTTTACGGGCCCCGGGCCGAATCGGAGCTGAGTGTCTTCGACTGCTTCAACCTGGCAGACCTGATGGTGTCCGATGTGTCCTCGGTGGTGGGCGACTATCTCTATTCGGACAAGCCCCTGGTCATGATGGCCGTCAACACCCCGGTGGAGCGCTTCGTGGAGGAGTTCCCGGTGGCCCGGGCGGCCTACGTGGTGGACGGGTCCCGGGTGGCCGCGTCCTTGGAGGACGCCCTGGACTTGGCCTTCGGGGATGACCCGCTGGCCGTGGCGCGGCGGCAACTCAAGGCCTACTATTTGGGCGATATCCCGGCTGATCAGTACGCCGGTCACTTCGCCAAGGAGGCAGGGCGGTATGTCTAAGCCGGCGCCCAAGCGGACCGCTAAACCCGCCGTCAAGGCGGCCCAGGCGGCCATCCCCCAGTTCACCGGCCTGGTGACCAGAAAAATGGTCAAAGCTGGCATTTGGACCGTACGGCACTCCCGCTTGCTGCCCAAATCGATCCCGGATGGCCGCGGTGACGAACGCCAGTTGGCCAAGACCCAAAGCGACGCCCAAGTCATGGTCTTCTTTGCCGACACGGTAGTTGGCCTATATCAAATCCGGCCCTGGTACCAGGCGTTGCGGGAACTGGACCGGGTCCATCCGGTGGTGGTGATCGGCACCGATTCGCGGGCGGTCAAAGCCATCCGAGCCGAATCCGGCCTGCGGGCCTACACCATCACGCACTATTCCACGGTGGACGGCCTGATCCAGCGCTGGCCCCTGCGCCTAGCGCTGTACTGCAACCACAACGCGCCCAACTTCTCCATCCTGTCCTTCCCCCAACTGGTCCACGTCTCCATCATGCACGGCGATTCGGACAAGATCGTCTCCATTTCTGGCCAAACCAAGGCCTACGACTTCACCTTTGTGCCCGGCCAGGCCGCCATCGACCGCCTGGCCGCCTACCTGCCCCTGTTTGACGCGGCGAGCCGGTGCATCGCCATCGGGCGCCCGCAGGTGGCCGGGCCGGCCGCGACCCAAGACCCCCAAGACGGCCGGCGAACCGTGCTGTATGCACCCACCTGGGAAGGTGGCACCGCCACGGCTGCCTACTCGTCGCTGGAGGCCTACGGGCCGCGTCTGGTGCGGGCATTGCTGGACGATCCCCGCTTCCGGTTGCTCTACCGGCCGCACCCGCTGACCGGCACCCGGCTGAGCCGCTTTGGCGACCTCAACCAGCACCTGCGCGGCCTGGTTGAAGACGCCGCCGCCGCCCTGCCGCAGGCCGGCCACCGGGTCTCGCTGGGCGGGCCGGCCATGGCTGACCTATGGCAGGCGGACTTGCTGGTGTCCGATGTCGGCTCGTTGGCCATCGACTACCTGGTGACCGGCCGTCCGCTGGCCATCACCGTGCCCACCGACCCGGCGGCCGTGGTGGCCCCCACCAAGCTGCTGGCCGTCGCACCCCGACTCGAACTGGACCAACTGGATAGCGTGGGCGACTACCTGGGTGGGCTGTTCGACAACCAAACCGTGGCCGCAGCCCTGGCCGGGGTGGCCGAATACTACCTGGGCGATTTGACGCCAGGCGCGGCCACCAGCAACTTCATTGCCGCTTGTGGGCGGATGATTGAACTGTGTGAGGCGAACCGGGCCGAGGTGGCCAGCCGTCTGGCGGCTGCCAGTGCGCCCGCCAGCGCCGAAGCTCAAGTCCCAGGAGCCGACCGGACCGAGGTAGAACCATGAAGGTGGTAGCCCTACTAGTGGCCTACAACCGCCGCGACCTGATGCTGCAAACCCTGGATGCGCTGGCCGCCCAAACCCGGCCGGTGGACGCCATCTTGGTGGTGGACAACGCCTCCACCGATGGTTCAGGGGCCGCCGCCCGGTCCCATCGATCCCACCCCGAGGTGTTGACACTGAGCCGCAATACCGGGGGGGCCGGCGGCTTCGCCGCCGGCCTGGCCCACGCCGCCTTCAGCCTGGCGGCCGGGGCGGTCTGGTTGATGGATGACGACACGGCACCAGAACC
>JAISTN010000077.1 GCA_031272565.1 Bifidobacteriaceae bacterium | reverse complement strand
GGCGGCCCCAAGCCGGCCACCACCTTGACGGTGTTTGGCATCACTGTGATTGCCACCCGCGTCGTCTTGTCAATACTGGGCGACCGCCTGCCCCAGCGCCTGGCCGTGGGCGGCGCCTTGGTGACCTTGGCGTTGGGGCTGATTGTGCTGGCGGTGGCCGCCAGCTTCGCCGTTGCCGCCGCTGGGGCCGCCCTGATGGGGGTTGGCTTCGCGCCCCTGTTCCCGGCCCTGACCAGGTGGTCGGCCCGCAACTTGGGGCCATCGGGGCAACTCGGCGCGGGGTTGTCGATCTTTGGCAGTTTCACCACCGTGGGCTACGCGATCGGTTCGCTCAGCACCGGCGTGGTGATCGATTGGTACGGCTCACGCCCCGCCTTCTTGGGCATGGGGCTGGCCCAACTGGCTGTTGGCGTTGGACTGCTCGCTTGGGGCGCCCGCCGCCGGCCACATCCCACAACCGAATAATCGCCTTCGTTGGCCCCGGGGACCAACCTCGGTAGGCCAATGGCGGGGAGGAACGCCGCCCAGCCTTGGGTGGCCGCCAACGACACAGCAACGGAGCTGGAGCCAGGTCATGGGCCCAGCTCCAGTTCCCGTCATCAGAAGAACGGGAGAACCACATGGCCAGCACTAATCCATCAACCAAGAATCACCGCGCCCCGGCGCTGATCGCCGCTGCCGGCTTGGCCTTGACCTTGGCCGGCTGCAGCGACAAGGGCAACGAAGCCGAAACCAAGACCGAAACCGAAACTGAAGCCACGACATCGGCCCCCGCCGCCGCGGGCGACGCCCAAACCACTCCCCAGGCCGCCGGGCCGGAACTGTCCGGCCAGGTCGTGTTTGCCGATTGGGGTGGCGCCACCCATGACGCCCGCCAGGCCGCCTACTTCGATTCGTTCACCGCCGGCACCGGCGTTGAGGTCGTTTCAACCACCCTGGAAATGACCATCATGTATTCGATGCTGGCGGGTGAAACCGGCGACTACGACGCCATGCACGTGGGCCTGCCGGACATCTACCTGTCCAGCGACCATCTGCTGACACTTGACCCGACCGTGCCCCGGGCCGACCAGTTGCCAGCCGATGCCCAGGACTACGCCTTTGGCGCCTTCGCGGTGGGCGATGTGCAGGCCCACCTGGCGGCCACCTTCCCCGATGGCGGGCCCCAAACCTGGGCGGACTTCTTCGACACCGAGAAGTACCCCGGCAAACGTGCCCTGCCGGGGGCGGGGGCCATGAACGGCTTTGTGCTGGAGGCGGCACTGATGGCCGATGGCGTCGCGCCGGAGGACTTCTATCCAATCGACTATGAGCGGGCCTACGCCAAGCTCAACTCGATTGCCGGTGACGTGGTCTTCTATACCGAATACCCGCAGTTGCAGCAACTCCTGCTGTCAGGTTCGGTAGCCGTAGCCTATGGGCCGTCCGGCCAGTTCACGTCGCTGATCGCCAGCGGCGAGGACGTCACCGTGTCCTGGGACGAGGCGTTTTGTTCCTACGACGCCATCGTCATCCCAGAGCAGGCCCCCAACCCGGCGAACATTCAGGCGCTGGCCGCCTGGATGGGCGATCCGGAACGCCAGGCCCAGTTTGCCCGGGCCACCAAGTACGGGCCGCTCAGCGCGGCGGTGTGGGAGTTCATTCCGGCGGACGAACAGGACTTGATTGTGACGGCACCCTCTCACACCAACCTGGTCCAGACCGATCCGCAAGCCCGCGCCACCTACAACGAGGAAATGATCAACGCTTACGCCGAGTGGCTCACCACCGCGCAATAAGCCTTACCAGTACCAGTCTCAATCCCCAACCTGAATGGAGTTTCCGATGTCGACCAACCACTACCGGCTCATCAAGCCACTGAGGGCTTTGGCCCTCGCCAGTGCCGCTGCCTTGGCCTTTGGCCTGGGCGGCTGCGGCGGGGACAGCGACCAGCCCAGCACGTCCGCCAGCGGCGGCGCCACCACCGAGACCGCCTCGAGTGAGACGGCCGAGGCCAGCGCAACCACCGAGACCACCGCACCGGCCGCCACCACCGAGGAAACGACCGAGGTGGCCGGGCCCGAACTGTCCGGCCAGATCATCTGGGCGGACTACGGCGGCGCCACCAATGCCGCCCGCCAGGCCGCCTACTTCGACTCCT
Source organism: Bifidobacteriaceae bacterium (assembly GCA_031272565.1). Taxonomy (GTDB): domain Bacteria; phylum Actinomycetota; class Actinomycetes; order Actinomycetales; family WQXJ01; genus JAISSX01. Next base: position 6,745 of record JAISTN010000077.1, on the reverse strand, counting down.
TCCAGGCTGCCACCGGGGTCGAAGTGGTGTCCGCCGCCCTTGAAGCCACCATCATGTATTCGATGCTGGAAGGCCAGGCGGGTGACTACGACGCCATGCACGTGGGCCTGCCGGACGTCTACAACTCGCTGGAACACATCATCCCGTTGGACGCCGCGGTGCCGCGGGACGACAACCTGCCGGCCGAAGCCCAGGACTACGCCTTCGGCTCGTTCGCGGTGGGCCAGGTGATGGCTTACCTGCCGGACACCTTCCCGGACGGCGGCCCGCAGGGCTGGGCCGATTTCTTTGACACCGAGAAGTTCCCTGGCAAGCGCGCCCTGCCCGGCTCCGGGGCCATGAATGGCTTGGTGCTGGAAGCGGCGCTGTTGGCCGATGGCGTGGCGGCCGACGAGTTGTACCCCATCGACTATGACCGGGCCATTGCCAAGCTCAACTCGATTGCCGGTGACGTGGTGTTCTTCACCGAATACCCGCAGTTGCAGCAACTCCTGCTGTCCGGCTCGGTGGCCGTAGCCTATGGGCCGTCCGGCCAGTTCACGTCGCTGATCGCCCAGGGCGAGTCCGTCACCGTCTGCTGGGACCAAGCGTTCTACTCCTTCAACACGATCACCATCCCGGAAAAGGCGCCTAACCCGGCCAACATCCAGGCCCTGGCCGCCTGGATGGGCGACCCGGAGCGCCAGGCGGACTTCGCCCAGCGGACCTTCTACGGTCCCGGTTCAGCCGCCGCCTGGGATTACATCCCGGAAGATGTCTGGGACAACATTGTGACCGCGCCCTCCCACACCAACCTGATCCTGGAGGACTCCAAGTCACGGGCCACCTACAACGAGGAAATGATCAACGCCTACGCCGAGTGGCTGACCACGGTCGGCTAGTGCTGGCCAACTCGCTGGGGGCCGGGAACGTAGTTCCCGGCCCCCCGAAACCCAAAGGACGAGCCTAAGAATCGAGGTGACACATGGCAGGCGCAGACAAGGGCGTGGTCGCCAAGGCCCAGGCGGGCCGTGGCACGGTTGAAAAGGGCGTGCTGCTGCTGCCCGTGGCGGTGGCCTTGGTGGCCGGCGTCCTGGTGCCGCTGGTTGTCATAGTGGTGGCCTCGCTGCAGGACGGCGGCGGCGCCTACCGCGAGACCTTCAGTTCCAGCCTGTTCCGGGCCGCGCTGGGCCGCACCTGGTGGATGGCCGTCATCATCACCTTGGGTGACGTGCTGATTGGCACTTTCTATGCCTTGGCGGCGGCCAGCGCCCGGCGTGGCCTGCAGGCCCTGCTGCTGGGCGCCTTGATGTTTTCGATGTGGACCTCGGTCATGGTCCGGTCCTTCGGCTGGATGCTGCTGGAACTACCCAAGGGCGCCTTGTATTGGCTGGCGCACACGTTCTTTGGCCGGTCCGAGCCGATCGAGTTGTACCAGACCGTGGGCGGCATGTACCCGGCCATGTTCGCCATGATGCTGCCCTTCATTGTGCTGCCCGTCTTGGCCGCCACCCGCAACGTCGATGCCGATCAGCTCAAGGCCGCCCGTACCTTTGGCGCCTCGACCTGGTTGACTTTGCGCACGGTCACCCTGCCGGCCATCCGGCCGGCCATTGTCAGCGCCGGCGTGCTGGTGTTTGTCATGAGCCTGGGCTTCTATGTCACGCCGCTGCTGCTGGGCGGCCCGTCCAACTTGACCGTCTCCGGTGTCATCAACCTGGAGATGCGCTCCGCCAACCGGCCGGACCTGGGCGCTTCGATGTCCGTCATCTTGACCACCGCCACCGTGGTGGTCTACCTGGTTTCGGACCGGTTCTTCCGGGTCAGCGAGAAGTGGGGGTAGCAGCGATGACGGCGTTGCGCGAATCACTTGGCAAGTCCGGTTGGGCCGTTCGCTTGGCCGCCGGGCTGGCCGCCTTCATCTTGTTCGCCGTGCCGGCTCTGGTCCTGGTGGCGACATCGTGGACCGAACAACGCTTTGCCCTGTTCCCGCCTAAGGGTTTCACACTGGAGTGGTTTGGCGAGGTGCTGACCTCCAAGAAGTGGCTGCAGCCGTTTGGCCGGTCCGCCACCGTGGCCGCCATCGGCACGGCCCTGGCCGTGATTCTGGGGGTGGCGGCCGCCATCGGCGTTTCCCGCCTGCGCTCCAGCCGGGCGGCCCGGGCCTGGCGGACGGTCATGATTTTGCCGCTGGCGGTGCCGCCCATCGCCCTGGGCGTGGGCCTGTACAACATGGGCCGCTGGCTCAACCTGAGCGACGGCCGAATGGCGCTGCTGATCCTGGGTCAGATGATCTCCGCCCTACCCTTTGTCTTTGTGCTGGTGGCGGGCGCCATCACCCGGCTGGACCCCAACCTGCACAAGGCTGCCCAGACCTTGGGCGCCAACTCGTGGTTGATCATCCGCAAGGTCGAATTGCCCCTGCTGGGACCGACCATTCTGGCCGCGGCGGTGTTCGCCTTCGTGGTCATCTTCGACGAGGTCGTCTTGGCCGTCTTCCTGCTACCACCCGGAGTCGAAACCCTGCCGGTCACCATGCTGAGGGCGTCCCAGGAAACCATGACCCCGGCCTTGACGGCGGCCTCGACTGTGGTGTCGCTGCTGGCCGTGCTGCTGCTGGGCGGTTCGCAGATGGTTGGCCGGGGCAAGAAGGGAGGCGCCGATGCGCCGTAGTACAACGCTCAGCCGAAAAGGAGGTGCGACATGGCGGTAGGGGTCGACATCTGGCAGGTCAAGGTCGCCTTTGGGGCCCTCGAAGTGCTTAAGGGGGTGGACCTGAACATCGCGCCCGGCGAGTTGGTGACCCTGCTGGGCGCCAGCGGCTCCGGCAAGTCGACGCTGCTGAACGTGGTGGCAGGGCTGCTCCAAGCCGATTCCGGTGATGTGGCCTTCGATGGCCGCTCGGTCCAGGACCTGGCCCCGCGGGACCGGAACATTGGCTTCCTGTTCCAGTCCTACGCCCTGTTCCCGCACCTGACGGTGGCGGAGAACGTCGCCTTCCCACTGCGGGCCCGCCACCGGGACAAGAAGACTCAAGGCCGGGTGACCCAGCAGATGCTGGACTTGGTCCACCTGGGTGAGGCGGGCGGGCGCAAGGTATCCACCCTGTCCGGCGGGCAGCGCCAACGGGTAGCTTTGGCCCGCGCCTTGGCCGCTGAACCGGCCGTGTTGCTGCTGGATGAGCCGATGGCGGCCCTGGACAAGCACCTGCGGGAAGAGATGCAGGTGGAGGTGCGCCGCATCCAGCGCGACGTGGGCATCACCACCATCTCGGTGACCCATGACCAGACCGAGGCTATGACCATGAGCGACCGAATCGCGATTCTGCGTGAAGGCACCTTGGTTCAGGTTGGCTCACCTGAAGAGTGCTATATGCGCCCGGCGGACCGGTTTGTGGCGACCTTCCTGGGCGAGGCCAATCTGGTCCCTCTGACGGACCGGGCGGGCAGCGGCGGCACGGCCGTGGTGCGGCCAGAAAACTACACTGTCGAAACCAACCTGGCTGCCCCGGCCGGCCCGTATTCCGCTACCGGCACCGTCCGGCTGGTCTCATATCAAGGTGCCCGATGTCGCGTGGAGGTGACGGCGGAAACCACCGGCGAGTTGCTGGTGGCCTCGGTGGCGGGGACGGTCGACCGAGCCGGCCTGGCTCCTGGCGCCCCGGTCCGGCTGCGCTGCCTGGAGCCGGACAAGGTCCATGTCCTGACCTAGCGACCACCGCCAACTCTCCCACCAGCCCCAACCCAGCCAACCCTGAAAGGCCATCATGTCCAGTTCAACCGACATCACCACCCGGCCGGCCCGCGAACTGGCCGCGCTGTTGCAAACCGGCCAGGTCAGCGCCGCAGAGGTCATGGTGGCCTACCTGGACCGCATCGAGCAGTTCAATCCGGTGGTCAATGCCATTGTCGCTCCCTTGCCACGGGCCGAGGCGTTGGCGCTGGCCCGCGCGGCGGACCAACGGCGCTTGGCCGGTGAGCCTTTGGGTCCGCTGCACGGGCTGCCCACCGCCGTCAAGGACTTGATGGCGGTCAAGGGCTTCCCCACCACCCAGGGTTCGGCTGCTTTGGCCGGGGCGCCGCCGGCCACCAAGGACTGCCTGCTGGCGCGGCGCCTGCGGGAACGCGGCGCGTTGATAATCGGTAAGACCAACACGCCAGAGTTCGGCTTGGGCGTGTTGAGCTTCAACCCGGTCTATGGCACCACGCTCAACCCGTACGACACGTCGCGCCATGCCGGGGGCTCCAGCGGCGGCGCGGCGGCGGCCCTGGCCGCTCGGCTGCTGCCCATTGCGGATGGCTCCGATTCGGGTGGCTCGCTGCGCTACCCGGCGGCCTTCTGCAACGTGGTGGGGGTGCGGCCAACGGCCGGCCGGGTGCCATCCAGCCGCACCGGCGATGTCTGGAATCCGCACGGCGTCCTGGGCCCAATGGCACGCGACGCCCGCGACGCCGCCTTTTTCCTGGCCGGCCTGATGGGTCCCAGCGAACTGGCTCCCCTGTCCGCCCTGGCAGACCCAGGCCCGCTCACGCCGCTGGCGGTGCCGCCCCTGTCCGGACTGCGTTTGGCCTGGTCAGACAACCTGGGCGGGCTGCCGGTGGACCCGGCGGTGCGGACGGTTCACGCCGCCCTGCGGTCCGCCTTGGTGGCGGCGGGCGCGGTGGTGGATCAGGTTGAGCCGGACTTCACCGGGGCGGACCAGGCTTGGCTGGCCATCGAGCAGTTTGGCTTCTTCACCGACGTGCGCCACCTGGTCGAGTCCGGCCACACGGCCTTCCGGGCGGATCTGTGGCGCAACGTCATGGCCGGCGCGGCTTTGTCCGCCCGGCAGTTGGCGGATGCCCTGGACCGGCGCACCGAGGTCTTCCGGGAAATGGCCGGGCTGTTGCTGAGTTACGACGCCTTCATCGCGCCGGCCACGCCCGTACCGGCCCCGCCTGCCCAGGTGGAGTGGGTTGACCAGGTGGACGGCACCCGCTTTGAGCGCTATTACCAGTGGCAGATGATGGCCAACCGCCTGACCGTGGCCTCACACCCGGTGGTGGTGACCGGGGCCGGTTTCACACCCGAAGGCTGGCCGGTGGGCATCCAGGTGGTCGGCCCGCACGCCCAAGAGGCCAAGGCCCTGGCGGTGGCGGCCGCCATTGAGGATCTGACCGGCACGCGGGCCGTCCGGCCGCAGGAAGGAGCCTGGCTGTGACTCAGGCTTGGGCCGATGCGGTCTCGCGGCGTTTGGAGGCCGCCTTTGGCGCCATCGCGGCGGCCGGGCGGCCAGAGGTGTGGACTGCGTTGCGCACGCGGGATGAGCTGGCGGCCGAGGTGGCGGCCCGGGCGGCCGGGGCGGCCGGGCCAGCGGTGCCGGTTGGGCAACCCGGCCCCCTGGCCTTGGTGGCGGCCGTCAAGGACAACATCGACGTGGCCGGCCTGCCCACCACGGCGGGTTCCAGGTCTTACGCCTACCAGCCGGCCGCCGATGCCGTGGCGGTAGCCCGGTTGCGGGCGGCCGGCGCGGTGGTGGTGGGCAAGACCAACCTGGACCAGTTCGCCACCGGCTTGGTGGGCACCCGGACGCCCTTTGGGCCGGTGCGCGGCGCCTGGGACCCGGAGCGGATCGCCGGTGGGTCTTCGGCCGGTTCGGCCGTGGCGGTGGCTCTAGGTATGGCCGATGTCGCCCTGGGCACTGACACGGCCGGGTCTGGCCGGGTGCCGGCGGCGCTGAACGGCCTTTGGGGCATCAAACCGACGCGGGGCCTGATCCCAAACGTGGGCGTGGTGCCGGCCATCAAGTCGCTGGACTGTGTGTCCGTCTTTGCCCGCACCTTGACCGTTGGCCGCCGGGCGGTGGAAGCGATGTCCGGCCGCGACATGACCGATCCGCTATCTTGCCGCGAGACGGTGCCGCCCACGCCCACGCGGGGCCGGGTGGCGGTGCCTCAGCCGTCCACGCTGGGGCCGCTGGCGCCGGGCTGGGAGGAGGCCTTCTGGGCTGTGGCGGAACAACTCAGGGCCAGCGGGGTTGATCTGGTTGAAGTGCCGTTGACCCCATTCCTGCGGGCGGCGGAACTACTGTATGGCGGGGCCTTTGTGGCCGAACGCTACGCCGCCGTGGGCGCGTTCATCGAGTCCCACCGCCAGTTGATCGGCTCCGACCTTGACCCAACGGTGGCCAAGATTGTGCTGGGCGGTAAGGCCGTGACGGCAGCCGACTTGTCCCGGGACATGGCAACGCTGCGCGGCTTGACGGCGGCTGGCCTGGACTCGCTGGAGGGCTGCGACGCGCTGATGACCCCCACCACGGTGTCGCACCCCACAATTGCGGAGGTGGCGGCCGATCCAGTGGGGTTGAACTCCGCCCTGGGCCGGTTCACCAACTTTGTCAATCTGATGGACTTGTGCGCTCTGGCGGTCCCCGCCCGGCTGGTGGACCGGCTGCCCTTTGGCGTCATGCTGTGCGGCCGGCCGTTCGAGGAGTCCAAGTTGTATGAGTTGGGCCGGGTGCTGACCGATGGCTGGACCGAGGTTTTCGTGGTGGGCGCCCATCTGCGTGGCCTGCCGCTGAATGTGGAACTGGTGGCCCACGGCGGTGACCTGGTGGCGGACTGCTGGACCGAGCCGGCCTACCGGCTCTACGAGCTGCCGGATCCGCCGGGTGTGGTCAGGCGGCCGGGCCTGATCCGGGTGAGTCAGGGCGGCCGGTCCATCCGCGGCGAACTGTGGCGCCTGCCGGCCGGCGGCTTTGGGGCCTTTGTGGCGGGCGTGCGCGCCC
>JAISTN010000012.1 GCA_031272565.1 Bifidobacteriaceae bacterium | reverse complement strand
ATACGCCGTCCCGAACTGGCGAAGTAGTGGGCGATGCCGGCCACGGTCACCTGGTTGCCGATGTTGGCCCCGAGGTAGCGCGTGATTTTCCACAAGGCGTCCGCGTCACGCACCTGGTGGACCTGGATAACGTCCTTCATCAGGATGGTGCTCAGCACGCCATCGAGATACTCGCGCCTGACGCGGTCGTCCTCAGGCAGGTTGAGCAGGCCGGGCAGCCCGCCGGTGGTCAGGTACTCGCTGAAGCGCTGGCGCCGGCCCGCTTCGCCGTCCGCTGGACGGGCCACCAGATACTCCGCGAAGGACAGCGGCAACACGTCGATGGTGACATAGCGCCCCGACAGCAATGTGGCCAGCTTGGTGCCCAGCAGGCGGGTGTTCGAACCGGTGATGTAGACGTCATTGGATGGTTCAAGCCTCAGGGAGTTGACCACACGCTCCCAACCGGGCACCAGTTGGACCTCATCCAGCAAGATGTAACGCCGTCCCTCCGGAAAGGCATGCCCTGCCACCAGCGCGTCAAGCTTCTCCGCCGAATCAATGCCCGCCAACTCGAAGCGCTCAAAGTTGAGCGCCAGCACACTGGCCGGGGCAATCCCGCTGGCCATCAGATGGTCGCGGAACATGTCAAGCAACGTGGACTTGCCACAGCGACGCACGCCGCTGACGACTTTCACCAGGTGCTCAGTGTCCCGGTAGCGGATCAGGCGTTCCAGCGTCTCCGGACGGGGTATCAAACGGAACCTCCCTTAGACCTCTTGGCTGAAAATCGAGTATACCCAATATTTGGCGACTCGCGCGTCAAGACTACGGTATACCCGATTTTTCGACAAGCCCGGCTGTCACGTGATGGGCCCGGCCGTGCGGTTGGTGACCCACCGCGACATCGGCGACCAAGACATCGCCACCGCCCTGGAACTGATCGCCGGGCTGGTGCCAAGAAGCTGACGTCCTGATGGCGTGGCAGCGGCGCCCGGCCGCCGCCCAGCCGGGGCCCGGCTTGGCGTGAAAGGAGCGTGAAAGTCATACCACGGGTCCTGTCTGGACCGGCGCGGCTATCGTAGGCTATGCCCGTGGAGTTGTTTCTTTCTGGCCTCAAGACGACCACCAAGTTCATCATCGGCATCCCGCTGATCATTGTCCTGTCGGTCACCATCGGCCTGCTCACCTCAGTCATGGTGGCGCCGGTAGTGGAAGCCAGTGGGACGCTGGCAGAGGGGGGCGATGCCGCCATCGCAGCCATCGAGGATGACTTGGAGATTCCCGAACTGTCGCAAAAGTCCTACCTGTACGCCTCGGACGGCACCCTGCTGACCACCTTCTACGCGCAGAACCGCGTGGTGGTGCCGCTAGAGGAAATCTCGCAGGCCATGCAGGACGCGGTGGTGGCGCTGGAAGACCGCCGCTTCTGGGAGCACTCCGGGGTTGACACCCAGGGCATGCTGCGGGCCTTCCTGTCCAACGCCACCGGCGGTGACGTGCAGGGCGCCTCAACCATCACCCAGCAGTACGTCAAGAACGTCCTGATCGAAAAGGCCGTCCTGGCCAACGACCAGGAGGCCGCGGCCGAGGCCCGCGAAACCAGTTACGCCCGCAAGCTGCGCGAAGCCAAGATGGCCATCGCGCTGGAAAAGAAGGCCGGCAAGACCAAAATCCTGGAGGGCTACCTCAACATCGCCCAGTTCGGGCCGTCCCAATGGGGCGTCGAATCGGCCGCCAACTACTACTTTGGGGTCCACGCCTCCCAGTTGACCGTGGTGCAGGCGGCCACCATTGCCGCCGTCACCCAGTCGCCCAACGGCCTAGACCCGGTCAGGAACCCGGCCAAGAACAAGGTGCGGCGTGACCTCTGCCTGGACTGGATGCTGAAAGAGGGCTACATCACCCAGGCGGAACACGACTGGGCGGTCAAACAGGACGTGACCGCAACCTTGCACGTGACCAACCCGCAGAGCGGCTGCGAAGTGGCGGACCGCGACGAGTTTGCCCGCTCCGGCTACTTCTGTGACTTTGTGCTGTCGACACTGCGCAACTCGGAAGACTTCGGCAACACGCAGGCCGAACGCGAGGCGCTGCTCTACCGCGGCGGCCTGCACGTCTACACCACCATCGATCTGGACATGCAGCAGGACGCAGTCAACGCGATCGAACAGCGTATTCCCACCGACGACCCATCTGGGGTGGGCCATGCCCTGACGGCCATTGAGCCGGGCACGGGCAAGATCAAGGCGATGGCGCAGAACCGCCACTACAAGCTGGGCGAACCGGAGGGCCGGTCAACCTCCGTCAACTACAACACCGACAAGGTTGACGGCGGTTCCAGCGGCTTCCAGGCCGGGTCGACCTTCAAGCCGATCATTCTGGCGGACTGGCTGATCGAGGGCCACTCGCTGCGCGAGCCGTTCGATGCCGCCCGCACCGACTACAAGGGCACCTACTGGAAGGCGGAGGGCGGCTGCCTGCCGGATGGCTCGGATTCACTGAGGGTCGATGACTGGAAGTTCCGGGGCTCCGCCAAGGGCTTTGTCGACGCCTACCAGGCCACCCAAAGCTCCATCAACTCGGCCTACGTGGCCATGGAATACAAGCTGGACTTGTGCAAGATCCAAGAGGTCATCGAGGCGATGGGCATTCACCGGGCCGATGGCGACCCGTGGCTCAACTATCCTTCGCAGGTGCTGGGCACCAACGAGGTGGCGCCCATGACCATGGCTGCCGCCTATGCCACCTTTGCCGCCGGCGGCGTCTACTGCACGCCCATCGCCATCGAGCGCATCACCGACCCCGACGGCAACTCGGTGCCGGTCCCGAAGGCCAATTGCCACCAGGCCATCGAGTCCGATGTCGCGGCCGGCGTGACGTCCGCACTGGTCAAGGTGGTGCAGGGCGGCACCGGTACCCAAGCCCGGATTGAGGACGGCCGCCCCACGGCCGGCAAGACCGGCACCACGGACGATTCGATGGCCGCCTGGTTCTGCGGCTTCACCCCGCAACTGGCCACCGCCATCTGGGCCGGCTTCCCGGACCGCTCAGAGCCGCTGGAGAACATCCGCATCGCTGACCAATACTGGTCTTCCACCACCGGCGGCGGCCTGCCGGGCGTGACGTTCCGCTGGTTCATGTCCGCCGCCCTTGAGGGGGCCGAGGTGCTGGGCTTCCCCGAGGTGCCGTCCATCATGGAACGCGGCGTGCCGCTGGAAATCCCGGATGTCCTGGGCCAGACCGACAAGGCGGCCGAGGATGCCTTGGAGAAGGCCGGCTTCTACGTCAAGTGGACCGCCGAATCGTATTCGGATGCCTACGCGGCCGGCACGGTAGCCAGCCAGTCGCCTACCGGCGAGGCCTACCTGGGCACCACCATCACCTTGAGCTTGTCGATGGGCCCGGAACCGCCACCGCCACCGACCCCAACGCCTACGCCAACCCCAACGCCTTCGGCCACACCTACGGCCACGCCGCCGGCCGGGGGTGGAACACCTACGCCACCCGTGGCCAGCATCGGCGCCGGGGGAACTGGGTAATATCACTGGCCAAACTCTGCCCACCGGGCGCCCGGCCGACCGCTGGGCGCCCGGCTTGGTTGTGGCCGCCAGGGGCGACGAAAGTCGCCCCTGCGCGCACGGACAACGCTTGAGCAGTCCGGTTTGGAAGGACGCCGCGGCGCGGCGCGGCGCATCGCGGCCTGGGAGTGTTTGCCCTGTTCAAGGCGCTGACGAAGTGTCGAAATCCGCACCCTGGCTCGCCAGCGCAACCAGCCCATCATTCACCGCGGGCATAAGTGAGCCCCGCCTGGAAACCCCGGGGTTGGTGGTGAGGTAGGGCCCCAGGCGGGGCTCGGGTGGGTTGGGATACCAAGTCTAGTTCATTTTTGCCCCAAAGCGAAACCCCGCGACTTGACTTAGGTGAAAGGTCCGGGGAGCGCAACGCTTGCCTCAGCCCGGATCCACCGATTCTCAGCTACCGAGCAGCCCCATCTGGGCCGGCTGGCGGCGTTGGCGGCGCTCAGCAGGCCTCCAGCCTGCCATCGCGTCGCCACCTTGCCACCACACCCACCAGGTGGCGCTCACCACGCCGATAATCGGTGGATCAGGGCTCAGATGAGAGTGTCCGCGTGGCGGTGGGGTTGGTGTTGGGGTTTCCTGGCGGTTATGAGTCAGGAGTTGACGATGGCCTCTCGCTGGGCTACCCACTCCGTTAGCCCGGCCGCGACCGCCCAGGCCCCCCCAAAGCCGACAGCAGGGCGGTGGGCACCCCAGGTGGTGCCCACCGCCCTGCTGGACGGCGGTGGGTTAGTTTTCCTTGGACCGGGCCCGGAAGCCGGCGCGGATCCGCTCGCGGTTGACGGCGGCGATGGCCCGCAGCGGGAT
>JAISTN010000393.1 GCA_031272565.1 Bifidobacteriaceae bacterium | reverse complement strand
GAGGCGTGATTTGCCCACCGCGCACCACCCGAGGAGCTGACAGTGGCTGACCTAGTGCCCAACCCGGCCGATGAGCGGCTGCGTGCCACCCTGATGGCCGTTGCCCCCGGTACGGAGTTGCGGGACGGCCTGGAGCGAATCCTGCGGGGCCGCACCGGCGGCCTGATTGTGCTGGGCTTTGACGACACGGTCCAGGCCATCTGTTCGGGCGGCTTCGAACTGGACGTGCCGTTCTCCGCCACTCGCCTGCGGGAGCTGGCCAAGATGGACGGCGCCGTTGTGCTGGATTCCCGTGGCGGCCGGATTGTCCGGGCCGCCGTCCAGTTGCTGCCGGACCCTGCCATCCCCACCACCGAATCCGGCACGCGGCACCGGACGGCCGAACGGGTCGCCAAACAGACAGGCTTCCCGGTCATCTCCGTCAGCCAGTCGATGAACATCGTCGCTCTGTACCTGGGAGGCGGGCGGCACGTGCTGGAAGACCCGGAGGACCTGGCCTCGCGCACCAAGCAGGCGCTGGCCACGCTGGAGCGCTACCGCGACCGGCTGGATGACGTGTCGTCAACCCTGTCCACACTGGAACTGGAAGACCTGGTGACGGTGCGGGACGTAGCAGCCGTGGCCGGGCGGCTGGAGATGGTCTGGCGGATCGGGGTGGAAATCTCCGCCCTGCTGGCCGAACTGGGCACGGAGGGCCGCCTGCTGGGCCTGCAATACGAAGAGTTGATTGCCGGGGTCGACACCGACCGCCGGCTGCTGATCAGGGACTATGTCGATGTGACCCAGCCCGGGCGGCGGGTGGAGGCCGTCCTGGCCGCCATGGGCGGGATCGAATCGGCCGACCTGCTGGACGCGGCCGTGGTGGCCGGTGTCATGGGCCTGACAGACCATTCGGCTGGGGTTGATTCGGCGGTGTCGCCGCGCGGCCTGCGGGCCTTGGCCAAGGTGCCGCGCATCTCCAGCGCCATCGCGGAGCGGATCGTGGACCACTTCGAATCGTTGCAGCGCATCCTGGCGGCCTCGTTGGAGGACCTGCAGGCGGTGGAAGGCGTAGGCGAATCGCGGGCCAAGAACGTGCGTGAAAGCCTGTCGCGGATCGCCGAGATGGCCCTGATGGACCGCTACGTCTAAGAGCTGAACCAGCCGCTAGGGCGCCAGGATGAAAACCGTGTCGTCGCTTTGGGCGCCCAGGATGTTGACGGTCGCTTTGTAGGTGGCGTCCTTTGACCGGCCCGGGGCGTAGGCCGAGAGGTCTTCGCACTTGTCGTTGCTGCGCTGGCCGTTCCAGTTGACCGTTACCGACTCCTGGGTGTGGGCGGCGATGGTGACCGTGCCGCTGGCCGTCTCGGTGCCGCCCTCGGCCGCACAGTGCTTGGTCTCAAAGATCTGGTCAGACCCGGAACTGACGCTGAGCTGCACCGTCTGGTCGTTCAGTGCGATCGAGCAATCGACATCGCCCTTGTTTTCGACAAAAGCGGTGAACGTCACCGGGATGTCCTGCGGCGTGTACTCGCCCTTGTCGGCCTTGATGATGATGCCAAGGTTGGAAGGGTTGCAGGTGGCGGTCTCGGCCGCGGGTGTGGTTTCGCCGCCGGCGGTGCCGTTCTCATCTGGTTCGCCGGTGGCCGTCTGGGCCGGCTCATCGGTGGCTGCCGTCTGGTCGCCATCGTCGCCACCCACCAAGGCGTTGATGATCAGGGCGATGATGACCACTATGACGACAAAGCCTCCCAACACCAGCGCCCGGCGGCGCCAGTAGACCGACGCGGGTTCGGGGCCCACTGGATGGAGGAAACTCTGCACGTTCCGAGTCTAGGGATTGAGCCCCAAGCCAGGTGGGCGGCGCGCCGGGCTGGGCCACCCCGGCAGGGGCACCTTACAGGTGCAGCAGCATGCGGGTGTTGCCCAGGGTGTTGGGCTTGACCCGGGCCAGGTCCAGGAACTCGGCCACGCCATCGTCCTTGGAGTGCAGCAGTTCGGCGTAGACCCACGGTTCGATCGGTATGCCTTCGATCGGCTCAAAACCATGCCGGCTGAAGAAGTCCACTTCAAAGGTCAGGCAGAACAGGCGCGACAGCCCCATCTCCCGCGCCCGGTCGATCAGGGCTTCCAAGACGGCGTGGCCCACGCCTCGGCCATGCCAATCCGGCAGCGCCGCCAAGGTGCGGATTTCACCCAGGTCCTCCCACATGACGTGGACCGCGCCACAGGCGATCAACTCGCCGTCAGGGGTCACGGCGACCCGGAAGTCCGGCAGCGACTCGTAGTAGGACACCAGCGCCTTGCGCACCAGGCGGCTCTGTTCCACGTAGGGGGTGGCCAGAGCCCGGATGGCCCGGACATCCCCGGCCACGGCCGGGCGCACGGTAAAGGCTGGCTGCTGGGTGGGCACCCGCCTATCCTGCCACCGTTGGGGGGCTGGCTTCGCCGTTGGCGCCGGAATCAGGCCGATTCGCCCGTGTGGCAGGTAGTTTGGGGGTATGCGTCCCCACGCACTGCCAACCGGAACCGAGTTGGGCGGATATGTGCTGCACGGGGTGTTGGGCACCGGTGCTTCCGGCACGGTTTACCGGGCCACCGACGCGGAAGGGCTGCCGGTGGCCCTCAAACTGTTGCATCCAGAGGTGGCGGCTGGCACCGACGCCCGCATCCGCCTGCGCCGTGAGGTGACAGCCCAGCGGTCCATCCGGTCGCCCTTTGTGGCCAAGGTGGTGGATGCCGAACTGGACCAGGCGGAGGCCTTTGTTGTCACCGAGCAGATCAGTGGGCGCACCCTGGAGGCGGCCGTTGCGCAAGGTGGCGCCTGGAGCACCGATCAGTTGGCAGAACTAGGCGACTACCTGCTGCAGGCCGTCGATGCCGTCCATGCCGCCGGCGTGCTGCACCGCGATATCAAGCCCGCCAACGTCATGTTGCGGGAAGACGGTACCCCGGTCTTGATCGACTTTGGCATTGCCCAAGACGACACCTCTGCCCGCTTGACCGGCACCGGCCAAGTGGTGGGCACCCCGGGCTTTGTGGCGGCCGAACTGCTGCGCGGCCAGAACCCAACCCCCGCGACCGACCGCTTTGCCGCCGCCGCCACCCTGCTCCGGGCGGCCACCGGCCGGGCGCCCTTTGGCGGCGGACCCATCGACGCCGTCTTGGCCCGGGTGCTGGAAGGCTCGCCGGACACGGCCGGGTTGCCGGAGCCGATCCAACAGGCTTTCCGGGCGGCGCTCAGTCCGGTCGAGGCCAGCCGGCTGCTGCTCGACGCCCTGATCCGGGCCCTGCAAAGCGGGGTGTTCCATGAGGACCTGCCGCCTACCGCCGCCTTTGGCGGTCCGGCCATGCCGTTACAGCCGCTGCCTCCGGCCGCCGGTGAGGCTGGTGCGGCCCTGCCGGACCGCTTTGGTCACACCGCGGAGGGGCACCGGGTGGCGCCGGGCCCAGCGCCGCCGGCGGACGCAACGCAGCCGTTTGACCCGGAAGGGCACCGCGAACTGTTGCCGCCGGTCTGGGACGAGTCGCCGGGGCTGTTCCCGCCCGGAGCGGCGGGAGCGCCGGAGGGGCTGGGCCCGCCTGACCGGCTGGGACCGCTGGGGCAGCCTGGCTTGGCGGCGCTGCCGGCCGCCGGGCCGGACCTTGGGGTGCCGGGACTGGACGATGCCGCCGCCCAGGACCTGCCGGGGCCCGCCTGGCGCCCGCTGCCGTCCCCAGACGAAGTCTCGCCGCCCAAGCGGCGGGTGCTGGTGGCTTGCCTGAGGGCCGCCGCGGCCGTG
>JAISTN010000293.1 GCA_031272565.1 Bifidobacteriaceae bacterium | reverse complement strand
GAGGCCTGGATTCGGTTCAAGGTCAACTCGGTGGTGGATGAACGCACCATCGACGCCCTCTATGAGGCGTCCCAGGCCGGCGTGCCGGTCGACATGGTGGTGCGCGGCATTTGCGCCGTGCGGGCGGGCGTGCCGGGCTTGAGCGACAACCTGCGGGTGCGGTCCATTCTGGGCCGGTTCCTGGAACACGCCCGCATCTATGCCTTCGCCAACGCCGGGGAACCGGATGTCATGATCGGTTCAGCCGACCTGATGCACCGCAACCTGGACCGGCGGGTCGAGGCCCTGGTCAACCTGACCGACCAAGGCCACATCACCGAGCTGCTGGACATGCTGAAACTGTCCATGGACCCGCAGACGGCGGCCTGGGACTTGCAGCCGGACGGCACGTGGGCGGCGCACCGCTACGACGCCAAAGGCCTGCCCATGAACGACATCCAGTCCACCTACATGGCCCGCGAGCGCCGCTCCGGCGCCCGGGTGAGGCAGGCCAGGTAGGGCCAGCGAGGGGTTGGGCAGATGGGGCAAACGGCCGGTGACGTTCCCGGGGTGGCGGTGAAGGTGCCCGATGCCGCCCGCGACGCTCCCGTGACAGGTGAAGTTGGTCTGGATGCGGCCGGGGCGGTGGTGTGGCGCCTGAACGGCCATTCCCTAGAGGTGCTGCTGGTGCACCGGCCGCGCTACGACGATTGGAGTTGGCCCAAGGGCAAGCTCAAGGCCGGCGAGGACTTGGTGACTTGCGCCTGGCGGGAGGTGCTGGAAGAAACGGGCCGGCAAGTGGTGATCGGTCGGCCGCTGCCGGCCGTGTCCTACTTGGTGGGCCCGGGCCGGCTCAAGACGGTCCACTACTGGGCGGCCCGCCTGGCGGCCGATGACGACAACCCGGCCTTGTGCGCCCGCCCGGCGGTGGCGATTGCTTCCCGCCGGGAGATCGACCGGGCCCGCTGGTTCCCGGTCCAGGACGCCTTCCGGCAACTGACCATGGCTTCGGACCGGCCACCGCTGATGAAGCTGGTCAAGTACTGGCGCAAGCAGACCTTGGACACTAGGGCCGTGGTGGTGATGCGGCACGCCCAGGCGTTGGAGCGGGCCAAGTGGCCCAAGGGTGAGGCGACCCGCCCGCTGACGCCGGGCGGGCGGAAGTTGGCCCGCAGGGCCAGTCCGGCCTTGGCGGCACTGGGTATCCGCCAGGTGATAGCCAGCCCGTGGCTGCGTTGCCGGGCCTCGGTGCGCTGCTTTGCCCGCCGGGCCAGGCTGGCGGTCAACACGTCACGCTGGCTGACGGAGGACGGCGCGGCGGCCCGCCCGGCCCGGGCGGCGCGCCTGATGGAACGGATCATGAGCGGCGGCCCACCGGTGGTGGTGTGTTCACACCGGCCGGGGCTGCCTACCGTGGTGGCGGTGGTGTTGGCCCGGGGCGGCAAGAAGGTGACGGTCGCCTTGGGCGGGACACCGCTGCGGCCGGGCGAAATGGCGGTGGCCCAGGTAGTAGTGCGGGGCCGGCGCCGCGGTCGCGTGGTGTCGCTGGAACGGCTCTTGCCGGGCTGCTAAGCCGCTTGGGGACTGTCATTGTTAGTTGGCTGGCCCGCGGCTGGCCAACCGGGTCCAGGTCCCAGGTGGCCAATGCCGGATTGCGGGGTTCGTCAGGTGGGGACGGGTCCCAAGTGACGAATCGCTTCGCGCGGGTTTGGCCACCCGGGTCCAGGTCCCAGGTGGCCACTTTCCCGTTGCTGGTGTCGTCACCTGGGACCCGTCCCCGCCTGACGAGTCGCTTCGCATGGGGTTGGCCACCCGGGTCCAGGTCCCAGGTGGCCACCGTTTTCTTGCTGGGCTGGTCAGGGGGGCGTGGCCGGCGTGAGGTTCGTCGTGTGTTGAAGCGCTACGTTGCTGGGTAGACGTTTCGTTTGCGGACGGGCTTGGACCGGCTTGACGAAACATATAAGCATCGGGGCTGGGCCGGCCGCTGCCCGCGGATCGGGGCCGGCGGGCCGCTCAGTCTTCGGTCTCGCAGCGTTGCCGCCGGTCCTGTTCAATCGCGGTGAAGGCGTCACTGAAACCCATGTAATCGACATCGGACGCCTTGGTGCCCCCCCGGGCGGCGCTGACCATTTCATCCAAGTCCCGCACCATCAAGGCCCACTGGGCCGTCAGTTCCGGCGGCGCCAAGGCCTGCAAGTCCGCATAGACCGCCCGGGCGGCCTCCAGCGCGTCCGGGTCGCCGTCCAGCATGGCCGTGCCGTCCACTGTCTTGGCCTCCTGGGCCAAGGCGGCGCAGTAGGCGTCCGAATCAAACCCGGTTGATTCGGCACAGCCCGCCAGGCCGGCGCCAGCCGCCACCGCGACGCCCAACAGGCCGGCCGCTAGGCGGCCGGTCCGGAACCAGGTCAGGGTTGACACCAGGCACCTACACGAACAGCGAGACGACGCCATGGACGGCAAAGAAGCAGCCGGCGGCCACGGTGGCCGCCGCCGGCAGGGTCAGGACCCAGGCCGCCACGATGTTCTTGGCCACGCCCCAGCGCACGGCCGAGAGCCGCTTGGTCGCCCCCACGCCCATGATGGCCGTGGTAATAGTGTGGGTGGTCGAAATGGGCGCGTGGACGGGCGAATAGGCGGCCCCCCACAGCACGATGGCGCCCACCAACTCGGCCACGAAACCCTTGGCCGGGTCAACCTCGATCACCTTGCGGCCCAGGGTGCGCATGATGCGGAACCCGCCGGCATAGGTGCCGGCCGAAATGGCGCAGGCCGCCAGGAGCTTGATCCAGATCGGAATGGTGGTGGAGCCCGGATCCACCCAGCCCACGGCCATGGTGGCCATGAACATGACGCCCATGGTCTTCTGGGCGTCCTGCAGGCCGTGGCCCAGCGCCAGCATGGCGGAAGAACCGATCTGGGCGAAGCGGAAGCGCCGCATCACCTTGTGCGGCGAGGCCTTCTTGAAGATCCACGTCACGGCCACCATCAGCGCAAATGCCAGGCTGAAGCCAATCAGCGGCGAGGCCACCATGGGGATGATGACCTTCTCCACGATCTTGGCCCACTGCACAGCCACGTTGTCCCAATAGACCATGGCCGCCAGGCCCGCCCCGGCCAGGCCGCCAATCAGGGCGTGGGAGGAAGACGAGGGCAGGCCAAACCACCAGGTGATCAGATTCCAGGCGATGGCTCCCAGCAGGGCCCCCAGGACAATCGACAAGGCCTCATGGTTGTTGATGTCGTTCAAGTCCACAATGTCGGTGGCGATGGTGTGCGCCACCGCGGTGCCCAGCATGGCGCCGATCATGTTCATCACGGCCGCCATCACCAGGGCGGCGCGGGGGCGCAGGGCCCGGGTCGACACAGCGGTGGCGATGGCGTTGGCGGCATCGTGGAAGCCGTTGGTGAAGTCAAACCCCACCGCCAGCACTATCACGATCAGCGCCAGGACAATGTCGGTCACGGGGATCAGGATTCCTTGAGGGCGATGGTCTCGACCGTGTTGGCGACCTTTTCGAAGGCGTCCGCCGCCTGTTCCAGGGCCTCGATCAGTTCCTTCAGTTTCATCACGTGGATGGGATCGGGTTCGGCCTCGAACAGGTCCGCCAGCAGGGCCCGATAGGCCCGGTCGGCCTGGTTCTCCAGCCGGTTGATCTCCACCCAGTAGTCGCTCAAACCCTGCAGCGACTGCAGGTTCGGCATCGCCTCCGCCGTCAAGGCGGCCGCTCGGGTCAGGATGGTCATCTGCTTGGAGATCTTCTTGGGGATCTTGTTGATCCGGTACAGCACAATCAGATCGGCCGCTTCATCCATGAAGTCCATGCAGTCGTCCAAGGCGCTGGCCAGGGCGTAGATGTCGTCGCGGTCAAACGGGGTGACGAAGGTCGAGTTGAGTTTGTGGATGATGGCGTGGGTGGCGTTGTCCGCGTTGTGCTCGATCTCGCGGATCTGGGCCGCCAGGTCCACCCGCTCGTCGAGGTCCGCGTCCACCATCTGCTTGAGGGTCTCCGCGCCGTGCACCAGGTGTTGCGCCTGGGTGGCTAGGAGATCGAAAAAGGTCACATCACGCGGCGTCAATCGGAAGCGCACTGAGGTCTCCATCGCATCTGAGGCTTGGCCGTCAGGTTCGGGCCGCCTATAGCGTAACGCCCGTTGAGGCCAGTCAATACCGGACCAGCGTCACGCCTGCCGGGGCAAGTGAATGCCGGACCGCGGAGCGCCTGTCGGCGCGAAGGCCGCTCGTAGCGGCAAATGTTGGAGCCCGGGGCTGCCGCGGCCCGGCTACCCAACCCTAACTCAAGTCTGGCCGGAAGACCTGGTTGATGGTCCCGGCCACCGGTGCGAGGCGTGGCGCGGGGTGGAGGGCGTGGTGGGGGGTCACGGTGGGGCAGGAATCACCTCTTGGGGCGCAGGGCCAGCTTCTTAGCGGGCCACCCTGACTGGGCGGTTGGCTGGCCGGGCCGCCGCCTTGGTGGCCGCGACCGCGGCCGGCTTGGTGCCGTTGGCCGGCTTGGCCGGGGGGCTGGGCGGCGTGGCCGGAGCGGCCGGTGCCGGGGCCGGGGCCGCCTGGTCCTCAAAGTCCAAGTCCTCTGCGGTGGCCTCGGGATCGACATCGGCGGCGTCATCTTCCCCTGATGCCCCCCGGCGTTCCTTCGGTGCGTCAAAGCGATAGCCGACGTTGCGTACGGTGCCAATCAACTGGTCGTATTCCGGGCCCAGCTTGGCGCGCAGGCGCCGCACGTGGACATCCACGGTGCGGGTGCCGCCGTAGTAGTCGTAGCCCCAGACCTCTTGCAGTAGCTGGGTGCGGGTGAAGACCCGGCCGGGGTGGGCGGCCAGGTAGCGCAGCAACTCGAACTCCTTGTAGGTCAGGTCAAGGGTGTGGCCGTGCAGTTTGGCGGTGTAGGCCACCGGGTCGATCACCAGGTGGCCCTGGGCGATGGCTTCATCGTCTTCGTCCTGGCCGCCCATCACCGGGGTGGCCAGAGCCAACCGGATGCGGGCCTCGACTTCCGCCGGGCTGGCAGAGGCCAGCACAAAGTCACGCGCGCCCCATTCGGCCGTCAGGGCCGTCAAGCCGCCCTCGGTCACCACCAGGATGAGCGGCACCGCCAGGCCGGTGGCGCCCAGCAGGCGGGCGGTGGCCCGGGCGGATTGCAGGTCCTTGCGGGCGTCCAGAATCACCAAGTCGGTTTGCGGCAGATCCACCAGCGAGGACGGGTCTAGCCCTTGGACCCGCACCCGGTGGGGCAGGAAATCGAGCGCAGGGAGCACGGATGCCGAGGTACTCTGTGCCACGGTGAGCAGCAGAACCTCCGCCATGGGGGTGCTCCTTTGTAGAGTGGAGGGAAAGCTTCAAGGTGAAGCATATTGGCAACCGGCCGTTTTCGTTAAGCGGGAGGGCACTAACGCCCTTACCCGCCGCACTGGAGCGAACGGCTGCCAAGACCACAGTAAAGGAGAAGTCCGGCTTTGGTCACATATCTCCGCCTGGCGCTGGTCGCCATGGTTGGCTGGGCGCCGGCGGCAGGGTTCTGGTTTGAGAGCCCCTGGGACCTGGTGATGATCTGCGCCGTGGGGCTGGCCCTGGCGGTGGGCTGGCCAGCCCTGACGCGGGTGGCGGCGGCGCATTCGGCCCGGGCGGCGCTGGTCCTGACCCTGGCCGTGTCGGTTAGTTTGGCGGTGGTCTGGGAGGGCGATGACGCCCCGGCGCTGGCCATGCTGCTGGCCCTGGCCGTGGGCTTCCCGGCCTGTGTGGTGCGGGAACTGGTCCGGCCGGCCCCGCGGCCGGATCTGGTGCGATCCTTGACTGCTACCACGGGTGGGGCTGCGTTGACGGCCGTGATCGGCGTGTGGGCCGGGGTGCCGGCGGTGGCCACGCCGCTGCGGGACACGCTGGCTAGTGGCGCTGGGCCGGACTGGCCTTCCGGGGTGGCCATGGCCGTGGTGACCGGTTGCGGCATCACTGGGGCGGCTTTGGCTTTGGCCTTTGGCCGGGCCTGGCCGGCGGGGTGGTGGGGCCCGTTGGCGTCGCACCGGGTTGGGTTGGCGGCGGTCTTGGCCGTCCTGGCGGGGGCCGTGGCTGGTTACGGTGGTGGCGCGCTGGGCGGGCTGACCTGGTGGGTGGGCCTGTGCCTGGGGGCAGTGGCCGGGGTGGCGCCGGCCGCCCTGTGGTTGATTTCGGCCCCGGCGCCAATGTGGCGGCGGGGGCTTGGCTTGGCTGATTTGGCCTTGGTGGCGCTGCCGGTGGCGGCGGTGGCGGTGCCCGTTTGGGCCGTGGCCATGACACGGTGAGCGTGGCTGGGTGATCCGGGGGCTGGACGATTGGTTGGTTGGGTGGCTGGCCGCGGGGCCGGCGGCGTGACGTGATGAGGAGGACCTGATGGTGTTCACGTTGGCAGCAGACCTGCCGCCGGAGGTGTATCCCCTGGCTTGGCTGGTGGGGTCGTGGCGGGGTGAGGGCACCGTGGGCTACCCGGACATCCCGGAGAGCCGCATTGTGCAACAGGTGTCGTTTGTGGCCGATGGCGGCCCCTACCTGTCGTACCAGGCTTCGACCTGGCTGGCGGCCGACCCGGATGAGGCGCCTGGCCCGGATGAGGCGCCTGGCCCGGCGGAGCCGGGCCAGTTGTGGCACCAAGAGACCGGCTTTTGGCGGGTCACGCCAGGGCAGGACCGGGCCGATCCACCCTTCGAGGTGGAGGTTTTCATCGCCGACCCGGTCGGTGTGGTGTCGGTCTACCTGGGCGAGGTGAATGGTCCGCGGGTTCAGTTGGGCACCGACGCCATGGTCCGGTCTGCCTCCGCCCCGCGGATGGACGCCGCGACCCGGTTGTATGGCTTGGTGGAAGGCGATCTGCTGTGGGCCTGGGACCTGGCGGCCTTTGGCCACTCGCTGCGCAGCTACCTGGCCGCCCGTCTGCAACGGGTGGATGCTAAGTGACCGAGGCGGTGGTAGCGAGCTCTGGTCCGGTTTGGCTGGACGCCGCCGGGCAGCGCCGGTGGGCCGAGGGCCTGGCCTTTGCGCCGCTGCCGTCCCAGAGGGTGGTGGCGGTGGCTGGCCCGGACCGGCTCAAGTGGCTCGATGCCTTGACCACCAAGCGCTTGAGCGACGTCTCCGCCCGCCGGGGCTTGCGGGGCACTGAGGTTCAACCCGGGGCTGGCCTGGCCCCGGGCGAGAGCCGTGAGGCCCTGATCTTGGACCCCCAGGGGCACCTCCAGTTTGGTCTGGCGGTGGTGGATCAGGACGACCAGACCTGGTTGGTGACCGATGGCGCTGCCGAGGTTCTGGCGGCCTACCTGGAGTCGATGCGTTTCCGTTATCAGGTGTCGGTGCAGGTGGTGCCGGCGTTGGTCATCGCGGTGCCGGGACCAGGTCCGGCGGCCGCGGCCATCGCGGCCGCCGGGGCCTTGGCCACCTGGGACGACCCTTGGCCGGGCCCGGTCGAAGGCGCACCCTGTTATGGCCCTAAGGGCCCGGTTCATCCCGGGGCGGGCTGGCGGTTGCGGCTGGTGGTGCTGCTGGGCGAACACTGGCCGGAGGTGGTCCAGGCGGCAGCGGCGGCCGGGGCGACCCAAGTGGACGCCGCCGGCGTGCTGGAGGCCAACCGGATCGCCGCCTGGCGGCCCCGGGCGGGAGCCGAGGCCGCTGACGGCCGCACGCTGCCCCATGAACTGGACCTACTGCGCACCGCGGTGACGCCCAATTCGGGTTGCTACCGGGGGCAAGAGGCGGTGGCCAAGGTGCTGAACCTGGGCCGGCCGCCCCGGCGCCTGGTCTTCCTGGACCTGGACGGTTCGCAGACCGTCTTGCCGCAGCCAGGGGCGGCGGTCTTCATGGCCGGCGCCGGCCCCGAGGCCGAGCCGTTGGGTCACGTCACGGCGGTGGCGGTGCACTTGGAGCAGGGGCCAATCGCCTTGGCGCTGGTCAAGCGGACGCTGGACCCGGTCGCCGCCTTGCGGGTCGCCGTGCCGGCGGCCACGGGTGGCTTGGTCGCGGCCGCCCAAACCGAGATTGTGCCGGCCAGCGGTGAACCGGACTCGCGCCTGGCCCCGCGCCGCCGGGCTGGTCACCTGGGTCCTGTCCCCGGGTGACTGCCTGGGTTGGTGCGAGGAAAACAAGTCGCCAGGACAATTGGGCTGGTTGGAGGGCAGGTTGGTGCAGGTGAAGTGCATCTTTGGGACACGCACGGGGTGTTGGCAGCCCATTTGTGACCCACAAATGCGCTTACCTTGCACTTGAGTGGCCACCGCCAGGCCGGATTGACCCACCGGTGCATTTCACCGCACACGAACCTTCCGGGGGCCACCTCAGTCCCCACCCGGTCCCCAAACCACTTAGGCTTGGTGACGTGTTGTATGCCGTGACCGCCCAGACGCTGGTTTACCTGGCGCTGGCCCTGGCCGCCTTCATTGTCCAGGTCTGGGCCTTGGTGCAGGCGCTGATCGCGCCGGCTACGGCTTACGTGGCCGCCGGCAAGCGGACCAAGGGCTTCTGGGTTGGCGTCACCGGCGCCGCCGCCGCCGTCGGTTTCCTGTCCTTCCCGGCCGGCAGCCAGATGCTGGGCTTTGGCGGCATCCTGTCGGTGGCCGCGCTGGTGGCGGCCCTAGTTTTCCTGGTCGATGTCCGCCCGGCCGTCAAGCCATATTCCGGCCGGCGCCCGCCGCAGGGCGGCAACCAGCGCGGCGGCTGGTAACGGTCAGGGGGAGATCAAGATGCGGGCGGTCATACAGCGGGCGGACGGTGCCCAGGTCGCGGTGGACGGCCAAGTCACTGGTGCCTTCACAGGTCCCGGCTTGGTGGTCCTGCTGGGCGTCACTCACGGTGATGGCGAAGAACAGGCCCAGCGGATGGCACGCAAGATTGCCGAACTGAAACTGCTGCGCGGCGAACAGGGCGCCCAGGAAGCCGGCGCGCCGGTCCTTCTGATCAGTCAGTTCACCCTCTATGCCGACACCAAGAAGGGCCGCCGGCCATCCTGGAGCCACGCCGCGCCGGGACCGGTCGCTGAGCCTTGGGTTGAAAGGGTGGGGACACTGCTGGAGGAACGCGGCCTGACGGTGGCCCGGGGCGTGTTTGGAGCCGACATGCGTGTCAGCTTGGTCAATGACGGCCCGGTCACGTTGGTGGTAGAGGCATGACTGGACCCGGCTTGACCAGCCACAACGCGCCCCGAATCGAGTGCGTTCTAGGTGATATTACGCACGAAGTGACGGATGCCATAGTTAACGCCGCCAACTCGACCCTGCTGGGCGGTGGGGGCGTTGACGGGGCCATCCACCGGGCCGCCGGGCCGGCCTTGCTGGCCGCCTGCCGTGAGGTCCGGCGGCTGCAGTATCCCGACGGCCTGCCGGTGGGCCAGGCCGTGGCCACCACTGCCGGCCGGCTGGCCTGCCGCTGGGTGATCCACACCGTTGGCCCCAACTGGCGTTGGGGCCAAACCGACCCAGCCCTCTTGGCCTCGTGTTTCCGCAGGTCATTGCAGGTGGCGCAGGAGGTGGGGGCGGCATCGGTGGCGTTCCCGGCCATCAGCGCCGGGGTCTACGGTTGGTCCGCCGCTGCCGTCGCCAAGGTGGCGGCTGAAGTCGCTCTGGGCGAACGGACCGGTTGGGCGGGAATCAAATCGGTCAGGTTCGTGTTGTTCAGCCAGCAAGTCTTTGAGGCCTTCCAACGGGCCTTCGCCTAGCCGGGCCGGCGGCCTCCGCCAGGGGCCGGGGACCTTGCGCCTTGGGCGAAAGCGTGTGGCCGGGTAGCCTCGAAGAGGATAGAGTCAATGATTGGGTGTATAGGCGGTGGAGGGCCGCCAGGAAGTCCCGCACCCGCAAAGGAGCTTGCATGTTTGAGCGCTTTACCGA
>JAISTN010000237.1 GCA_031272565.1 Bifidobacteriaceae bacterium | reverse complement strand
GCGCAACTGGGCGGCCCTGACTTGCGGACTGGCCGCTGGGGCACCCGAGGCAGCGGCGACCGCCACCGGCCCGGCCTGGCTGGGCGGGGTGGCTTTGGCCGCGGCCGGCCGGGGACTGGCTGGCTTCGGCGCCACCGGCGCCGCAATGGGCCGCCCGGTGGGCCGGATGGTGGGCCTGTTCATGAACTCGGTCCTAACGCTGTGTGGTGCGCCCAGCAGAGCCCTGGTGGAGGGCTCCGCCGAGGCAGGTGCCGGGGCGGTGGTGGGTTCGATCACCCGCGCGGTCCGGGAAAACCTGTCCTCATGTGGGGCCTCCGCGGCGTCCTGGAGGCGGTGCACCAGATGAGGGAGCAGGTACCCCAGGCTCACAGCGACGGCGGCCAAGACCACCAGCGCCGCGGGAACCGAACTCTCCATTTCCCTAAACCTAAGGCGGGTTGGGCCGCGGGGGGCGGACCCTGGGCGGAGTGTCGGAGGGGTCAGATTACATCGTTGTGATTTGGCTGGCCGGCGGGACCTTGGTCCTACCCAGCTTCACGGTCCCGGCAGCCGCCGCGGCCGCCTCCTGCCGCGCCTGCCACCGGGCCAGCAAGCCCTCCGGAACGTCATCGGCGGTCAGGGCAAAGATGAGGTGATCGCGCCACTGGCCACCGACGTGCAGGCAGCGAGGCCGCAGACCCTCTGACCGGAAGCCAAGTTTGTCCACCACCCGCAACGACCGCGCGTTTTCCGGCCGGATGGCGACCTCAATCCGGTGCAAGCCACCCACCCGGATGGCGTGATCAAAGGCTAGGGCCACCGCCGTGGGCGCGATGCCTCGGCCCGCCATCTCCTGGGCCACCCAATAGCCCACCGAAGCTTGCTGGGAGGCGCCCCGGGTGATGTTGTTGAGCGATAGCTGGCCCACCAGCACGCCGTCAAATTCGATCACCCACGGCAGCATCAGGCCCAACCGGGCGGCCTTCAAGCAGGCCCCCACGTAGGCACCAAAATGCGGCGGTTCCTCACTGGTGGGCGAGGTGGCGTCCCACGGCTGCAGCCAGTCCTCATTGCGGTCCCGCAGGTTCAGCCAAGCCTTCTGGTCGCGCCGGGCAATGGGTCGCAGCTTGACCGGTCCTGCCCGCAACACGGCCGGCCAGAAGGCCGGGTCGGCAAAGCGGTCCTGGCGCATGGCGCGGATACCCACCGGTCAGCCGCCTTGCCGTGAGGCCGGCAGGGTGGCCGCAAACCCCTGCAGCCAGTTGGCGAAAGCCGGGCCCAGCTCCGGGTGGTCGACGGCCAACTGGACCACGGCCTGCAGGTAGCTCAACCGGTCGCCCGTGTCATAGCGCCGGCCGCGGAAGACCACGCCGTACAGGCCGCCGCCTTGGGTGGGCGGCCGGCCCGCCAGGGTGGCCAGAGCGTCGGTCAACTGGATTTCGCCGCCCCGGCCCGGTGGGGTCTGCTCCAGGATGCCGAACACCGCCGGGTGAAGCACGTAGCGGCCGATGATCGCCAGGTTTGACGGAGCCTCTTCCGGCGACGGCTTTTCTACCGGCCGGCTGAGGGCAAAGACCGTCTCCGGCCCGATGCCGAGCCCGTCCAGGGCCTGGTCTGGCACGGGCTGGGCGGCGGCCGAACCGTACAGTGAAATCTGGTCCCGGGGGACCTCCATCAGCGCCACCACGGAACCGCCCAACCGGTCTTGGACAGCCATCATGGTGGGTAGCAGCGGGTCGCGCTGGTCGATCAGGTCGTCGCCCAGCAGGACGGCAAAAGGCTCGCCGTCGATGTGTTCCCGGGCGCACAAGACGGCGTGGCCAAGACCCAAGGGAGCGGCTTGGCGCACCGCGTGCACCTTGGCCAGGTTGGCCGATTCGCGGATAGCCTCCAGGCGGACCGTATCGCCCTTGGCCTGCAGGATCGCCTCCAGGTCCCAGGCCCGGTCAAAGTGGTCCAGGATGGCGCCCTTGGTCTTGCCGGCCACCAACAGGACGTTGGTCAGGCCGGCGGCGGCGGCTTCCCGCACCACGTATTCCAGTGCTG
Source organism: Bifidobacteriaceae bacterium (assembly GCA_031272565.1). GTDB lineage: Bacteria > Actinomycetota > Actinomycetes > Actinomycetales > WQXJ01 > JAISSX01. Next base: position 5,617 of record JAISTN010000237.1, on the reverse strand, counting down.
GGGTGTCCACCACGGGCAGTAGTTCTTTGGGGATGGCCTTGGAGGCCGGCAGGAACCTGGTACCGAGGCCCGCCGCCGGAATCACGGCCTTCGTGATAGTCATCAGGCAAGAGCCTACCGGCGTAACGCAATCTCTTGGCACGCCGGTGGCAGTGATGGGGGCAAGGCGTTTTCGGCCACCACGGTTAGGGTTGGAGGCGTGGTGGCAGACGGCAAGGCGGCGTGGCGCTCCCGGGTGCGGGCCCGGCGGCAAGACTGGCTGGCAGGCTCCGCGGACGGCCCGGTGCCCGATGGCGCCGGCTTGGCTGACGCTCCCGGTTTGGCGGCCGTACTGCCCGGCCCAGGGGAGTGGGTGGCGGCCTTTGCCGCCCTGCCGGGTGAGCCACCCACCACCGGCTTGTTGCAGCGCCTGGCGGCCGCCGAGTTGCGGGTGCTGCTGCCGGTGTTCGATCCGGCGCTGCCGGCCAGCGATGTGGCGATCGGCTGGGGCGAGGTGACAGCGGTGACCTGCGCCCTGCCCGCCGGGCGGCCTGGCCGCCCGGCGGTCCCACCAGCGCCGCACTTGGGGCCGCAGGCCCTGGAGCGCTGCTCCTTGATCCTGGCACCCGCCTTGGCGGTGGACCGCTCCGGTACCCGGCTGGGCCAAGGCGGGGGCTGGTATGACCGGGCTCTGCGCTGGGCAGCGCCCCACGCCTTGGTGCTGGCGGTCTGCTTCCCGCCGGAGGTCCTGCCGGCGGGCACGTTGCCGCGGGCCGGCCACGACCGGCGGGTGGATGGCGCCTTGACCAGTGCCGGGGTGGAATTGTTCGCCTCCAACGCCCGGGAATAACCGCCTGACCAGCATGGTTAGCACTCGAAGAAGCTAAGTGCTAACGTGGCGAGGGCCATTACCCGAAGGAGATCCGTCGTGCCAACGTATTCGTACGCGTGCAAGCAGTGCGGCTACAGCTTTGACCAGCAGCAGGATTTCAGCGACCCCGCGCTAACCACCTGCCCCCATTGCCAGGGCGCCCTGCGCAAGCTGTTTGGCCGGGTGGGCGTGGTCTTCAAGGGCAGTGGTTTCTACCGCACCGACTCGCGCCAGGACGCTGGCCGGCCCGGCGGCAAGTCCGTTGGCCACGGCGACACCACCGCCACACCCAAGCCGGTTACGGCTGGGTCATCCAGCGAGGCTTCCAGCAGCGCCGGCAGTTCGGGCTGCTGCGGTGGCGGAGCCTGCGGGTCCGCGGCGGGCGGCCAGCCGGCCAAGGCCGCCAAGCAGCCCGCCACGGCGGGCGCCGCTGGATAATCGCGAGTGCCGGTTTTCTAGTCATCCACAGGCCGCCGGCCGTTTGGCCGGGTGGGACCCAAACCGCCCCTAGCCTGGTGGCCCATGTTCAACTGGACCACACCCCATGTCAACGGCCGGGCCGGGGGTCACGGCAACAGCCACGCCAATGTGCCGGCCGGCCAGTATCCCAACCCCCGTCCCTGGCGGGCTGCGTTGTGGCGGACCCGCTGGCTGTTGATCGCCTTGGCAGTGGCGCTGTTGGTCCGCCTGGCGCTGCCAGGGGTGGTGGGCTCGGTGCGCACTACCAGCCCGGCGGTTGTTCTGACCAGGGCGGTCCAGGCCGGGGCCGAACTGGGGCCCAATGACGTCACCACGGTGGCCGTGGCGGCCGGCCTGGTGCCCGATGGCGCCTTGGCCGACCCGGCGGCGGCGGTGGGCAGCCGCCTGGCGGCGGCCCTGCCGGCCGGCATGCCGCTGACGCCGGAGGTCCTGCTGGACCAGGGTGTGCTGGCCGCCGCCCCCGCGGGCACGGTGGCCTTCCCCACCCGGCTGTCTGATCCCCAGGTAGCCCGCCTGATCCGTCCGGGTGACCACATCGACGTCTACGCCTCGGCCGGGGCGACCGGTTCAGGCGAGGTGGCCCCGGCGCAGGAACTGGCCCGTGGCGCCCTGGTGCTGGAGGTGCCCGGCGCTATCGACACGGAGGTGGCACCGGGTCTGGTCCTGCTGGCCGTGACCGAAGCCGAAGCCCGTCTGCTGGGTGGCGCCAGTTCCTGGGCGGTCATCAGCGCCGTTGTCAAGACCGGCCAGTAGCCATGCCCGTTTGGCCACAGGCTCCCAGGCCAGGGCGTGGAACTGCCCTCAGACTGGCCTTGATTCGCATCATGGTTGGCAATAATCTTGGCAACATGGAGGACGAGCCGCTGGTCCTTGAGTCAGCGTTGCGGCACGGTGTGAGCGAGCTTGAATGCCGTTTCGCCTACCTCAACGCCATGTACGTGGCGGCCACCACCGGCCAGGCCGGTGAGATGGTGATACTGATCGGCCCAAGAGCCACTGGTGGAGGCCTGCTGGAACTGGGGGTGGTGGAGTGGTTCGGTGAGTTCGCCATCGTCCATGCCATGACAGCCAGGCGCAAGTACCTGATTGGAGGTGTCTCAGGATGAAAACCCAACACTTGTCCCGATCGGTCCGGGAGGCGCTGGAAGCCTACGGCGCTCAGTGGGCCGACATTCTGGAATCTGACGACATTCCCTATGATCCGGACGCCCAGATCCCGCCCCTGCTGGAACTGCGCCGCGTCAGCTACCAACGCTGGGTGATTGAGCAGGGCGTGATTGAAACAGTCCGCCGGGCCAGGGCACAGGGTATCTCGTGGCACAAGATCGGCACGGCCTTGCAGATGACGGGCGAGGCCGCCCGCAAGCGCTACCAGAAGACCTCGGTCACGCCGGCCGAAGGAATCACCTCTTAGGTCCGGCGCGTCAGCGGCCCCAGTGTGGGGGCAGGTCGCGCAGCAGGCGTGAGTCGTTGGCCTCTGCCGTGTCACCCCAGGCCTCGGGCCGTTCGCCCTCGGGCACCGCCGGCAAGACGCTGCGGTCCTGACCCCGGCCCGCGGACACTGACGCCACCGCGGGCGCACCGGCCGGCTCTGGGGCCGCCGGCACGGCCAACACCAACTCGGCCACGGCCGGCAGGGTGCGCGGCGGCGAACTGGCCCGCCGCGGCCGCCCGGCCCCAGCCTTGTCCTTGGTCATGGCGTCAAGCCTAAGAGATGAATCACCGCTTAGAACTCGAAGGCCATGATGGGTGGGACCAAGGCGTGCCTGGGCCGGTTGTGGGGAAGATACAAGAACCGGCTAGGACCTCCTGCGGGAATGCGCTGTTCAGCGCGCCAAGCTTAGGCTGAAACCAACAAGCCGCCTGCAGGAGGATTCCCGCACCCATGACCTTGACCGCCGTCGCCGAACAGTTGGCGTCCGCTGAGGCGAACGCCGGCGCCAAGCAGCACGGCCGCGCCAAGCTGACGGCCCGGGAACGGATCGCCTACCTGCTGGACGAAGGCTCGTTTGTGGAACTGGACGCACTGGTGCGCCACCATTCACACGCCTTTGGCCTAGAACGCAACCGCCCCTACGGCGACGGCGTGGTGACCGGCTACGGCACGGTGGACGGGCGTCAGGTCTGCGTCTACTCACAGGATTTCACCGTCTTTGGCGGCTCCCTGGGCGAGGCCCACGGCCAGAAGATCGCCAAGGTGCAGGACTTGGCGCTGCGGCTGGGCGTGCCGATTATCGGCATCAGTGACGGCGGTGGCGCCCGCATCCAGGAAGGCGTGGGCGCGTTGACCCAGTTCGCGGAGATCTTCCGCCGCAACGTCGCCGCCAGCGGGGTCATCCCGCAGATCAGCCTGATCCTGGGGCCCTCGGCCGGCGGCGCCGTCTACAGCCCCGCCCTGACCGATTTCATTGTCATGGCCAAGGGCACTAGCCACATGTTCATCACCGGGCCGGACGTCATCAAGACGGTCCTCGGCGAGGTGGTCAGCTTCGAGGAACTGGGTGGGGCGGACACCCACGCCGCCCGGTCCGGCGTGGCCCACTATGCGGCAGAGGATGAATACGACGCGATCGACTTTGTCCAGGTCCTGCTGGGCTACCTGCCGCCCAACAACCTGACCGACCCGCCCGCCTACGGGCCGGAACCGGGCGGCCCGGTTGACCTGACGCCATCGGCCACAGACCTGATCCTGGACAGCCTGATTCCGGACCACGACAACCAGCCGTATGACATGCACGTGGTTATGGAAACCGTCCTGGACGGCGGCGAATACCTGGAGTTGCAGGCCGCCTACGCCACCAACGTGATCACCGCCTTTGGCCGGGTCGAGGGCCGCTCGGTGGGCGTGGTGGCCAACCAGCCCCTGTCGATGGCCGGCACGCTGGACATTGCCGCCTCCGAAAAGGCCGCCCGGTTTGTGCGCACCTGCGATGCTTTCGGTATCCCGGTGCTGACCCTGGTGGACGTGCCCGGCTTCCTGCCCGGCACCGGCCAAGAATGGGATGGCATCATCCGGCGCGGCGCCAAGCTGATCTACGCCTACGCGGAGGCGACCGTGCCACTGGTTACCATCATCACTCGCAAGGCCTACGGCGGTGCCTACATTGTCATGGGTTCCAAGAAGCTAGGCGCGGACATCAACCTGGCTTGGCCGTCCGCCCAGATCGCCGTCATGGGGGCCGATGGCGCCGTCAACATTCTGCACCGGCGGGCTTTGGCGAAGGTCGAATCGGAAGACGGGCCCGCGGCCGCCGCCGGCGAACGGGCCCGCCTGACGGCCGAATACACCGAAGCCCTGGTCAACCCGTACGAGGCTGCCTCCAGGGGCTACCTGGATGGTGTCATCCAGCCCTCCGAAACCCGCGTCCAAGTCGCGGCGGCCCTGCGCTTGCTGGCCACCAAACGGGCCACCACCCAGCCCAAGAAGCATGGGAACGTGCCGCTATGACCCCAGCACTCAGCATCAAACGAGGCGAGGTCACCGCCCAGGAGTTGGCGGCCCTGACGGCTTCGCTGGCGGCCATCGCCGAGGCCGTGGCCGCCGGGGCCGCCGGCCGTGTGGGCGGCCCCACCAACAGCAAGGCCCGTGCCAGCCAAAGCGGCTGGGCACGGGCCCGCAGTTGGCGTCAACCGGTCGACGCCCGCTGGTAAGCCAGGCGCTAGCTATCTCTTAGAATCGCCAGCAGCCGCAGCAGTTCGAGGTACAGCCAGATCAGTGTCATCAACAGGCCAAAGGCCGCCGTCCAAGCGAACTTGGCGGGAGCGCCGCGCTGCACGCCGTTCTTGATCGAATCGAAGTCCAGCACAAAGCTGTACGAGGCCAGCAGCACGGCCAGGACCGAGATGATGGCACCAATGGGGAAGCCCTTGTAGGTCGCAGAATAGGCGCCAAAGTTGTCCACCACGCCGGTCCACACCAGCACGCAGTTGATCAGGCTGAACAGCATGTAGCCGCCCAGTGCGACCAGGAAGATCCTGGTGGCCTTGCCGGAGGCGCGGATCTTGCCACTGCGGAACAGCAGCAAGACGGTGCAGAAGACGGCCAGTGTGGCGCAGACGGCCTGCAGCACAATCCCGTCAAAGACGGCCTCGTAGTAGCGCGAGATGCCGCCCAGCAGCATGCCCTCAAACACCGCGTACAGGCTGATCAGCAGCGGCGAAGGCTCCTTCTTGAAGGTGTTGACCAGGCCCAGAATGAAGCCGCCAACGGCTCCCAGGATCCACAGTTGGGGCATGATGACCCAGGTGGCGGCCCCGGCAACGATGGCCAGGGCGAGCATGCCAACC
>JAISTN010000204.1 GCA_031272565.1 Bifidobacteriaceae bacterium | reverse complement strand
ACCGGGCTTTGCGCCGGCACCGGGCGGAAGCGGTGGCCGATGGCGCCATCGGGCTGGTCAGGGAATGCTTCGGTAGGGCCGAGGCTGCCCGGCTGCTGGATGCCTGTTCGGTCGCGGTGGCCGCGGGGCACCTGCCGGACTTGATTCACTTGATGGGCCGCGACGCCCAGCCGTCGCTGGTTGGCCTGGCCAGGCGGGCCCCGGAACTGGTGGCCGGCGCCATCGCGGAGTATCTGCGGCCATGGCCGGACTACTGGCGGCAGGATCTGGTGGCTGAGTTCTCGCAGGTGCTGGAAGAACTGGCGGCTCTGAGGCCTGACTTGGTGTTCGGCGTCATCGGGCAAAGGCTGAGCCCTGCCCTGTCGCCGCTGGTGATACGTCACCTGGCCAAGGCGGACGCGGCGCGGACGGCGGCATTGCTGGCGGTTGCCAGCGAGAAGTCCCGCTTCTTCTTATTGACCGCGGCCACAGCCCGGCAGCTAGTCCTGGGCGGCGCCGCCGGTCTGTTGGCGCCGGCCCTGTGGCGCGCGCAGCATGGCCACCAGGCCTGGTGGGCCCTGCGTCGTCTGCTGCGGGCCATCCCGCCGGGCCAGCGGGTCGCGGCCATTGGGGCGGACGTCATCAGCGAAGTGCCGTTGGACAATGCCGACATTGTTGCCCTGCTGCCGTTGGCCGAGCGGCGGGCCTGCGCCCGGCGCTGGTTGGAGCGCCTGGCTGGGGCCGCGCCGGCCAAGCGGCGGACTTGGCAGTGGCTGCTGCCGCTGGCCGCACAGGACGAGGCCTGGGCCTTGACCCGCCACCCCGATCCGGTTGAGCGGTGGACCGGTTACCGGATGTTGCTCAAGTCCGCCTTTGGTGAGCGCTCAGACGCCGTGCTGGTGGACCTGCTGAACCGCTTCACCCGCCTGACCAACGAATCCAACCCGGTGCGCGAAGTGGTGGCGGGCGAACTGGCGGCGGGCTGGCGGGGCAAGAACGTGCCGGCCGGCGCCAGGGACTGGCTGGGCGGCTTCATCGAGGCGGTGCGGGACGCCCGCGACACCTCACTCAAGGTGGTGCACCGCCTGTTTGACCTGGTCAAGGAAGCCTTGAACCAGGCCAGCCGGGCTGAAGACAAGGCCGGGGTGGAGTGGGCCCTGGACCAACTGGACAAGTTGCTGGCCGCCGGCGTTGGCGTGCTTGACCCCCGGGGGCTTAGCCGCCCGGCCCTGGACCTGGTCTGGCCGCGGCTGGCAGGCTGGCTGGAGCACTGCCGGGAGTACCTACGCCTACACCAGATTGGGTACCTGCATCGGTTGCGGCGGCCGGAGATTTGGGACCGGACGGTGCCGTTCCTGCAACACGAGGCGACGGAGCCTGGCCGCAGTCAGAGTGCTGGTATTGGTGACTACCTGGACGACCCGCGCCACCGCGACGAGCGGGTGGCCGAACTGATCAAGCTTGAACCGTCGGTGGGCTACTACTACCCCTGTGCGAGGGTGATTGCCAGCCGCCGCACCGACCTGCTTGACCCGTACTTGAAGGCCAAGCCGTTCCGCGGCCACTTTTCTTCCAAGTCCAACCTGTTCCTGACCGAGCCGCGGGTAATCCAGCGCTGTTGGCTGCCCCGTCAGCAGGCGGCCTACCGGCAGGCGCTGAACGAACGCATGTTTGCCGGCAAGAACGAGCCGACCTCCTGGTCCGCTGCCGCCCGCTTGGCGGCCGCCTTGACCTCGGCCGGACCGGACCGGCTGGTGCCCTACCTGGAGGCCAAGGAAGTCAGCGTGGTGGAGGCCGGCCTGGCCGCGCTGCCCCGGGCTGGCGACCCGGATGCCGCCGCCGTGCGGCTCTTGGAAGAAGCCGAGACTGACCGGTCCCGGGTGGCCTTCTATGCGTTGTTCCCCGCCTTGGCCCGGCTGACGCCACAGCGGGCGGCCGAGTTGGTCCAGCCATTCCTGACGGGCGGCCGCCCAGCCAAGGTGACCAGCCTCAAGGCCCTGGTTCACCTGGTGGACGGGCTGGGCCTGCCTGGAGTGGTGCCCAGCTTGTTGACGGCGCTGGGACGGGCAGAACTGCACCGCGACGTGGCCTACGCCACGGCGGCGGTACTGACCCGCCACCTGGACCAGCCGGCGGTGGCCCGTGCCGTCCGGGCGGCGGCCGCCACCAAGCCGTCGGTGTTGGATGCGGTGCTTGGGGCGTCGCGGACGGACCTGCCCCTGCCCGGCCGGCAGGCTTTGGCCGGCCTGGTAGTGGATCTGCTGGTGGCCGCTGCCGCCCCGACCCGCCACGGGGCTCGCATCAGTTACGAGACGCTGGCCGAATGGGACAGCCGCGGCCTGGCGGTGCTGGCTGCTCAGGTGGCAGACCCAACTTGGGAGGAGTGGCGGCTGAGCGCCAAGTCACTTGGGGTGATAGCCGGCCGGAGCGCGTTGGATGGCGTGGAGGAACTGTGTGCCGAGTTGGCTGGCCGGGCGGAGGCAGAAGTGGCGGCGGGCGGCGTGCCCGGCAGGGTAGCCGACCTGCCCAGTCTGCGCCGGCTGGAGATCATCCTGGGCAACTGGAGCGCCTCGTACCTGCTCCCACCAGCGTCCCAGGCGGCGCTGCTGCGGGTGGCGGCTCGGCTGGGCGAGAGCGACGCACTTACCCCTTTGGCCACGGAAACCTTGCTGCAGGCGGCCTTCAAGGCTGCAGCACCCCACGTGGCGCCCGCATTGTTCGATGCCGCGGCGGCGCTCTGCCCGCCGTGGCTGGCAGTCGAACTGGGCTTGCGG
>JAISTN010000199.1 GCA_031272565.1 Bifidobacteriaceae bacterium | reverse complement strand
GACGGCGGCCGAAACGGCGGCGATTGAACGCGAATTGCACCTGGAACGCGGCCTGTTCCCGGCGCTGGTGATCTTGGCCGGTGCTGGGGTGGTGGTGGCCGCCCGGCGCAGCCGGGCGGCCAGCCGGCTCGAACCGGGCCCGGCCGCGCTGACGGGCGCGGCCCTGGCCGCGTTTGTCTGCGCCTACGCCGCCATCCACCTGGTGATCGAGGCCCAGCCGCGCTACCGCTACGCCGTCATGCCGGCCATCTTGGCCTTGGCCGCGCCCGCCTGGCGGGCCATCCTGACCCACCGCCGGGAGCGGCGGGCAACAGTGGCGGCCCCTACAGGTTGACGCTCACCCCACTGGCGGCCGACTCCAGCGCCGCCTCCGCCGCCACCAGGGTCTTGACGCCCGCTTCCAGGGTGACCACATCGTCGCGCACCCCCAGGACGGCGTCGCGGAAGGCTTCGCCTTCCGCCTTCAGCGGCTCCCAGGTCTTCAACGCGTAACGGGTGATGTCGCCTTCGGTGACACCCCGGAACTGGCGCAGGTGCTCCCATTCCGAACTGACCGAACCGTTGGCATAGAAGGTCAAAGTCACGCCCATCGTGTCCGCCACCAGAGCGCCCCGGGCGCCGGTCACCACGGTGGAACGGTCCTTGTTGGGGCTGAGCCAGTTGACCAGATGGTTGACCAGCACGCCGTTGGCCAGGCGGGCGGTGATCGCCACCATGTCTTCATGCTCCCGGCCGGCCTGGTAGGCCGTCTGGGCGGCCACCGCCACATAGTCCGAATCCGCCAGCCACTGGGTGGTGTTGATGTCATGCACCGCCAGGTCGCGGATCACGCCCACGTCGCTGATGCGGGCCGGGAACGGGCCCTGCCGCCGGGTGGCCACCTGGTAGACATCGCCCAGTTCACCCGCCTGGATGCGCCGGCGCATCTCCGCGATGGCCGGGTTGAAGCGCTCCACGTGGCCCACGGCCGCCACCACGCCGGCCGCAGCAAAGGCCTCGACCAGGCGCTGGCCAGCCTGGGACGAGGCCGCCACCGGCTTTTCGATCATGGTGGGCACCTTGGCCGCCGCCAGGGCCAGCCCCACCTCCTCATGGAAGGCTGTGGGCACGGCCACCACGGCCAGGTCCAGTCCGGCCGCGATCAGGTCCTCCACCGACCGGCCCACCGGCAGTTCACGGGCCACACCAAAGCGGTCCCCGCCCGGATCGGCCACCGCCACCAGGTCGACGCCGTCAATCTCCCTCATGATGCGGGCGTGATGCCGGCCCATCGAGCCGATGCCGATCACCCCGGCGCGCAGGTTGGCCATCGCCTAAGCACCTGCCTTGACCAGCGTGTTGACCGCCGTCACAATCCGCTCCAGGTCCGCCTGCGACAAGGAGGGATGCACCGGCAGGGAGATCACCTCGGCCGCCGCGGCCGCCGTTTGTGGCAACACCAGGCCAGGGGCGAACTGGCGCAGTGACGCCAGTTCGTGGTTGGGGATCGGGTAGTAGACGCCAGAACCAACCTGGTATTCCTCCCGCAGGGCCTGGACAATCCGGTCGCGGCCTTCCGGCACCCGGATGGTGTACTGGTGGTAAACATGCGTGGCGCCGGGCCGCACCGCCGGCACCGTGACGCCTTCCAGGTTGGCGCTCAGGAAGGCGGCGTTGGCCTGGCGCTGGGCCGTCCAGCCACCCACCTTGGTCAACTGGACGCGGCCAATCGCAGCGTGGATGTCCGTCATCCGCTGGTTGAAGCCAATCACTTCGTTGGCGTACTGCTTCTCCATGCCCTGGTTGCGCAGCAGGCGGGCGTTCCTGGCCACCGTGGGGTTGGCGCAACTGATCATGCCGCCCTCGCCGCTGGTCATGTTCTTGGTCGGATAGAGCGAGAACATGGCGAAGGTGCCAAACGTGCCCACCGCTTGGCCGTCCAACTGGGCGCCATGCGCCTGGGCGGCGTCCTCGAACAACTCCAGGCCATGGCTGGCGGCCAGGGCCCCCAGCGCCGCCATGTCGGCCGGCTGGCCATACAGGTGGACCGGCATGATGGCCCGGGTCTTAGGCCCGATGGCGGCCGCGACGGCCTGCGGGTCAAGGCAGAAGTAGACCGGGTCGATATCCGCGAAGACCGGCGTGGCGCCGGTCAAGGCGACCGAGTTGGCGGTGGCCGCAAACGTGAACGAAGGCACAATCACCTCGTCGCCCGGCCCCACGCCGCTGGCCAGCAGGCCCAGGTGCAGCCCGGCCGTGCCGGACGACACGGCGACGCACTCACGGCCCTGGACCAACTGCGCTGAGAACTCCTGCTCAAAGGCCGCCACCTCGGGGCCCTGCGCGATCATGCCGCTGCGCAGCACACGGTCAACCGCCGCCCGTTCTTCCTCGCCGATGATCGGCTTGGCCGCGGGAATGAAATCCTGGCTCATTACTCAACCTCCTGAAGGGTTTCCCCAACCTGCTTGTAGCGGGCGCCCGTGGCCGGGCAGACCCAGTCTTGATCGCCATCGGGCACCAGCGGGTGGCCCGCCTTGCCCACCCAGCCGATGCGCCGGGCGGGCACGCCCACCACCAGCGCAAAGGCCGGCACATCTTTCACCACCACCGCGCCGGAGCCAACCGTAGCCCAAGCCCCGATGGTGACGGGGGCAACACACACCGCGCGGGCGCCAATCGCCGCGCCCACTTCGATGGTGACGCCCACGTGTTCCCAGTCGTCGCCGCCCTTGAGTGACCCGTCCGGGCTGACCGCCCGGGGGTAGGTGTCGTTGGTCAGCACGGCCGCCGGGCCAATGAAGACGCCATCGGCAATCACGGCCGGCTCATAGACCAGGGCGTAGTTCTGCACCTTGCAGTTGTCACCCAACTTGACCCCAGTGCCAATGTAGGCGCCGCGGCCAATGATGCAGCCCCGGCCCAGCACGGCCTCTTCCCGGACCTGTGCCAGGTGCCAAATCTTGGAGCCTTCGCCTACCACGGCCCGGCTGTCGACATCGGCGCCGGGCGCCACCAAGTAGTCCACGTGTGTCCTTCTGTTACGGCCCGCTGTTGAAGTGCGGGGACATGGCCGGGCTCCACCCTATCCCAGGGGTACCCCGCCGCCCAAGAGTCAAGGGTCCCCCATGGGCGGCTGGCTGTCTGTACTCGCCCGGCGCCGCGGCCCAGGCCCGGGCCGGGCGCGGCTTTCAGAGTAGGGCCGCCAGGAGGGCGGCCAGCAGGGCGCTGGACTTGGCGCCCGGGGCGGTCTCCACACCGGTCATGACATCAATGTGAGTGGCCCCGGTCGCTTGGACCGCCTGGGCCACGTTGGCTGGAGTTAGGCCACCGGCCAGCACCAGCGGTTTGCCGGCGGCCACCGCTGCCAGGCGGTTATACAGGGTGAGATCGGCCGCGCCGCCCGCGGTGGCGTTGCCGGGTGTGCGCGGGTCGATCAGGATAGCCCGCACCGGGGTGGCGGCCAGCGCCGCCACCGTGGCTGTCAAGTTGGGCGTGTCCGGGAAGACGGTCTGGATGGCGCCCATGCCGATCGCTGCCAGCCGCCTGGCCAGGGCCGCCGTCTGCTCCACCGGGTAGGGCACGTGAAGCTGCACCAAGCTGGGTTGCAGGTCCTGCGCCAGTTGGACCACGGCAGCGGGCGCCCCGCCGGTCACGATGCAACTGGCCTGGCCGGGCGGCAGGCCCGCGATCAGTTCTTTGGCCACCGCCGGCGGCAAGTTCCACGGCACCGGCACCGGGTAGTTGACCACAAAGCCCAGCACATCCACGCCCTGGGCGGCGCACATGGCGGCGTCCGGGGCGTTCATCAGGCCGCAGACCTTGACCTTGGGCCGGGGTGTTGGGGGGGTGGGCCCGGTCATGGTTGGCCACCCAAGTGGGGGCCAAGGCCGGGCGGCGCCAACGGTGCCGCAGCGGGCAGCGCGCCGGCCAGGGCCCGGTAGCAAGCCACCGGGTCCGCGGCCCGCCAGATGGCGGTCCCCACCAGGACGGCACTTGCCCCGGCGGTAATGGCGGCGGCGGCCTCGGCCGGAGTTCCGATACCGGATTCGGACACCACCACGGCTCCGGCGGGGGCCAGGGCGGCCAGTTCGGTGGTGCGGGCCACGGTGCCGTCATCCAGTTCCAGCGCGGCGATGTCGCGGTTGTTGATGCCCACCAGGCCGGCGCCCAGGTCGCGCGCCCAAGCCAACTCGGCGGCATCGTGCGTTTCCACCAGTGGCTCCAGGCCGGCCTCTATTGCCAGGCTGTACAAGCGCTCCAGCTTGGGGCGGCCCAGCGTGGCGCAGATCAGCAGCAGGGCGCTGGCCCCGGCTGCCACCGTCTGTTCAATGTCCGCCGGGCCGGCCACAAAGTCCTTGCGCAGCACCGGCCGCCCCGTGGCCGCCACCACCTGGCGCAACAAGCCGAGCGAGCCGCCAAACTGGGCTGGCTCGGTCACCACCGACAGGGCGGGGGCGCCGGCCGCGGCCAGGGCCGCCGCCACCGCCACCGGGTCGCGGCCCGCCAGCAGGTCGCCCTCCTTGGGCGAGCGGGTCTTGATGTCCGGGATCACCGGCAGCGTGCCGGCGGCCCGGGCCCCCAACAGGGCGGCGGCGAACGGATCAGTTGCAGTGGTGACCAAGGTGGTGGCCGGGGTGGTGGCCGGGCCGGGTGGACCGGCGGGGTTGGCCACGCCGCGCGGCCCGGTGCCCGGGCCGGGCTGGGAGTCGCTGGCCGGGCTCACGCCGCGTAAGCCTGCGAACCCTGCCGCAGTTCCGCCAACTTGGCTTGGGCCGCCCCAGAGGCGATCAGTTCGCGGGCCAGCGCCACGCCGGCGTCGAAATCGGCCGCCTTACCGCCCACCAGCAGAGCGCCAGCCGCGTTGATGACAATCGCATCGTGACGCGGCCCGGTGATCTCACCTGCGAAAACACCATTGATGGTGGCGGCATTTTCATCCGGCGTGCCGGTCTTGATTTCCTCCAGCGTGCAACGCTTCAGGCCCACGTCCTCCGGGGTCAGGTCGTAGGTGGTGATGGCGCCGTCCTTCAACTCGTTGATGCGGGTGGTGCCCAGCAGCGAGATTTCATCCAACCCGTCCAGGCCGTGCACAAACAGGGCCTTGGTGTAACCCAGTTCGCGGGCCACATAGGCCACCGTGTCCAGCAGTTCCGGCTTGTAGACGCCTAGCAGGTGCCGGGGGGCAAAAGCCGGGTTGATCAGCGGGCCAATAATCGTATAGAAGATCGTCTTGATGCCCAGTTCGGTTTCCGGCGGCAGCACCTTGCCCATCACCGGGTGGAACAGGGGCGCGTAGAGGAAGGCGATGCCGATCCGCTCAATCAGTTCCTCCGCCTGCGGCGGGGTCAGCATGATGTTGACGCCTAGGGCCTCCAGCACATCGGCCGAGCCAGACAGGGAGGCGATGGAACGCGAACCATGCTTGGCCACCGGGATGCCGGCCGCGGCGGCCACAATGGCCGTGGCGGTCGAAATATTGAACGTGCTCAGGCCGCCGCCGGTGCCGCAGGTGTCCATCAGTTCGGCGCTGACCTTGGGCCGCAGCGGCACGCAGTTGTCACGCATGGCTTTGGCGATGTAGGCGATCTCCGGCAGGGAAGCGCCTTTCATCAGCAAGGCGACCTGGAAGCCGGCGATTTGGACGTCGGACACACTGCCGGTGTTGATGGCGCTGATCAACTCCGAGACTTCCTGTTGGGTCAGTTCCTGATGGGTGGTGACCTTGGACAATACGTCCTGATACATGGTTTCCTTCTTCACTGGTTGGCGGCGACACAGCCGGGTTGGGCGCCCATTCCGTCAGGCCGTGGGACCCTAACACCCAGTGCAGGGCGCTTGGTCAAGGCATCCCAATGATAGTCGCCCCATGTTTCTGCGGGAGCGCGCGGCCGGGCCGGGTGGCCCGGCCCCCGCACGGCCGATCGGGCTTACACTGCCTGGTGGCATTGACGTGGCATTTGACCGGAGGACCGCATGAAGGTTGTCAGCATTGTGGGCGCCCGCCCACAGTTTGTGAAACTCGCCCCAGTGGCGGAAGCGTTGGCGGCGAACGGCATCGGGCATGTCATTGTGCACACCGGGCAGCACTACGACGCCAACATGTCAGATGTCTTCTTTGCCGACCTGCACATCCCGGATCCGGACATCCACCTGGCAATCGGCTCGGGTTCCCACGGCGCCCAGACCGGTGCCATGCTGGCCGCCATCGAGCCGGTGCTGGAGGCCGAACAGCCGGATTGGACGCTGGTCTACGGTGACACCAATTCGACCCTGGCGGGCGCGTTAGCGGCCGTCAAGATCCACCTGCCGGTGGCTCACCTGGAGGCGGGGCTGCGCAGCTTCAACCGCCGCATGCCGGAGGAACACAACCGGGTGCTGACCGACCACGCGGCGGACCTGCTGCTGCCGCCCACCCAGGTGGCGCTGGAGCATCTGCGAACGGAAGGCCTGGCGGACCGGGCCGTGGTGGTGGGCGATGTCATGACGGATGTCTGCTACCGGGTGCGCGACGCGGTCCTGGCCTTGGGGGCGGTGCCCGATGCCAGCCAGGGCGGCTACGTGGTCTGCACCATCCACCGGGCGGACAACACCGACAGCCCAGCCCGGCTGAAGCTGATCCTGGACGAGTTGGCCGGGCTGCCGCTGACGGTCAAACTGTTGGCCCACCCGCGGCTGAAAGCCCGGGCGGCCGAATTTGGCCTGGAGTTGGCCCGCGGCGCCATCGAGGTGCATGATCCGCTGCCCTACCCGGACATGGTGGCGGCGGTGCTGGGGTCGCAGGGCGTGGTGACCGATTCGGGCGGCCTGCAAAAGGAGGCCTACCTGCTGGACCGGTTGTGCACCACCATCCGCACCGAAACCGAGTGGGTGGAGACCCTCCAGGACGGCTGGAATGTCCTGGTGCCGGACGTGGCCGGCCTGGCGGCCCAGGTGGGCCGCGCCAAGCCCACCAGCCCCCGCCCGGACTGGTACGGCGACGGCCACGCCGCCACCAAGGTGGCCCAGGCTCTGACGCCGCCCCGCTAAGCCCGCTGCCAACCGCGTGCCACCCCGAAGGTTGGGGGTCCGGGGCGGGCCAGGGGGTCAGGTGCTCAGGAGCGACAGTTCTTGGGCGGCGATCAGCGGCGCGGCCAGCGTGGCCCGCACCCGGGCCGCCGCCGCAGCCGACTTGGCCGCGAAGACCTCCGGGTGGGCGTGCAAGTCGCGGACGGCGTCCGCCATCGCCGGCCAATCATCGGCCGGGGCCAGGTAGCCCTCCTGGTCGGAGATGAACTCAGGCACGGCCGCCACCGCGTTGGTGATCACCACCAGGCCGGCCGCCATCGCCTCATCCCGGGACACCCCTTGCGAATCCCAGCGGGTCGGCATCAGCATCACGCCGTGGCTGGCCTGCAACTGCGCGATCTGGGCGTGCGTCAGGTAGCCGCGCCAGAGCTGCACATTGGCGTATTCCCGCAGCGGCGCCACCGTCGCCTCGAAGTCTGGGCCATCCCCGGCAATGGTGAACTCCAGTTCGTCAAACCACGGTTCGGCCGCCAGGCCGCCGATGGCGCTCACGGCCAAGTCGGTCCCGTACTTGCGGCCAAAGAACGTCCGGATCATCAAAATCTTGGTGCGTTGAGCCGGGTCTTTGGGCGGCCCGGCAAACCGCCCTGTGTCGATCGGGTTGGGCACCACCTGCGTCCTCACCTGGGCCAGGTCGATGCCGTAAGCCGCCAAGTCGGCCGCCACTTCCCGCCGGAAGGTCTGGGAGACAAACACCAGGTCCAGGCCGGGCACGGCGCAGACTTCACGCCACATAGCCATCCGGGTGTGGGTGTTGGCCAGGGCGCTTTCCAGGGCCTTGGCGCCCACAATGTCATAGCGGCGCTTGGTCCAGGGCTGGATTTCAGAGCCGTGCACCCAGACCGTCAGCGGCACCACGCCCGCCCAATCCCTGATGGCCCGCCAAGAGTTCTTGGTCAGCACATGCACCGCCACGTGCCGGTAGAGCCCGGTGGCGATCAAGTCCTGGAGCGCGGCCGCGCCGCCGGTGGCGATGGTGATGCCTTCGAACTCGCGCTGGCCCGCGGCCGCGTCCGGCCGCGGGCCGATCTCGAAGACATCGACCGGCGCCCCCAGGGCGTGATACGCCTGGACACGGGTGTGGATGAAGGCTCCCGCAAAGGGGTGTTCCGGCGAGGGGTAGGCGCCCGTCACCAGCAGGATCCGCCCGCGGCCGGTGTTGACTTCAGGCCCGGCGGCCGGGCCGCCGGACCCGGCCCG
Source organism: Bifidobacteriaceae bacterium (assembly GCA_031272565.1). Classification (GTDB taxonomy): domain Bacteria; phylum Actinomycetota; class Actinomycetes; order Actinomycetales; family WQXJ01; genus JAISSX01. The sequence continues at coordinate 148 of JAISTN010000199.1, read as the reverse complement.
GGTGGGGCGTTGGGGCAGCACCTGCAACAGCAGGCGGCCCAGCCGCCAGCGGCCGGGCCCATCCGCCCGGACTTGCGGTTCCAGGACGGTGGCACCGGGTGGCACCGTGACCGCCCGGACGGCGCCCAGCGGGTGCCATTGCCCGGCC
>JAISTN010000116.1 GCA_031272565.1 Bifidobacteriaceae bacterium | reverse complement strand
TTGCCGGCCCACAGGTCGCCGTGCAACCGGGCGGCGCCACCGGGCACCAGGGCCGGCTGTGGCGCATCGAACTCGCCGGCGGCCAGCCGGGCGCACAGCACCTCGAACACGGCCACCTCGCCGGAACCAAACTGGTGGGCGTCCCTGGCCAAACGGACATAAGGCTCCACCCGGTAGGTGGCGTAGAACTCGCCCCAAGGCAGGCCCGCCCGCCCGGCCGGCACAAAGGCCATGGGCGCCAGGCCAATCGACCCGGCCGGCTGGTCCCAGCCGGCCGGGGGCGCGCCATGCCACGGCGCCCCCGCCGCGTGGGTGCGAGCCAAGGCCCGGCCAAAGGCCTCCGGGGCGCCGTCCGCCGGACCGCTGTTGGGCAGCCGCTCCAACTCCAGTTCCCGCTGGCCCACGCGCAGCACCCGGGCTGCCCGGACGCCACCGGCCACCGCCCCCAGCCAACGCAGGCCCAAGGCTTCCAGTTCTGGGCTGCCCGGGTCACTTGGCCCGTAGCGCTTCAAGTAGCCGCCGTTCATCAGGCCATTGTGCCGCCAAAGCCCGCCTCCCGCCGAGCCCAGCCCAACCTATCCCCCTCAACCAGCCGCCAACCAGGCACAATAGAGTCGACGCCAATGCCGGAAGGAGACCGCCGTGACCCAGGAGGATTATCCGGTCGACGCTGCCAGGTTCCGCGACGTGCTGCTTGAGCAGCGTGCCATGCAGCTAACAGGCGGCCTGTACCACCTGAATCAGATTCACCTGGCTTACAACTCCAACCGGATTGAAGGCAGCCAACTGAGCGCCGAACAGACCCGGTACATCTACGAAACCCAGACTGTGGACGGTCCTGTCCGCGTCGACGATGTCGCCGAGACCGTCAATCACTTCCGCTTGTTCGACCTGATGCTGGACACCTTGAGGGAACCGTTGACGTTGGACCGGATCAAGCAGTTCCACGGCGTCCTCAAGCAGGGCACGTCCGATGCCGACCGCCCCTGGTTTGCCGTTGGCGACTGGAAACGAGTTGCGAATGTGGTTGGCGGCCGCGCCACCACCCAGCCCAGTGACGTCCAAGACGCCATGGCGGCCCTGCTGGCCGGCTACCCTAACCCGGCTGCCATGACGTTCAACGACGTGTGCGATTTCCACCACCGTTTCGAGGTGATCCACCCGTTCCAGGACGGCAACGGCCGGATTGGCCGGATCATCATGTTCAGGCAATGCCTCGCTGCCGGGATCATGCCGTTCATCGTCCTTGATGAACGCAAGCAGTCTTACTACCGTGGCCTGGCCGAATATGACGCCCAGCCTGGCTTCTTGCGCGACACATTCCGCTTTTTCCAGGACCGCTACTACGACGCCTACCAGCAGTTTGTGCCGTTGGCGGGCGCTGGAGAACCGTAGCGGGTGCGGCCTGCCGGCGCCAGTGGGCGGCGGGCCGGCTGTGGATAACTTGTTGCCTGGCGGACCGTTATCCACAGGCCGGATGGCATCTGGCGGGGAGGGCGTCAATCCCTGACCCAGAATGGCGGGCATGACAAATTTCACCTCCCCTGTGAGCACCCTGCTGCACGAGGCCATCCTGTACCTGGCGGCCAGCCACGGCGACGCGGCCATGGTCAGGCTGAACCTGGACAACGCCCAGCCGGCCACCTGGGTTTCGCCGGCGGCCACCGCCTATGCCGGCAACGTCGCGGTGGTGATGGCGCTGGTCGATTCCTTGATTGGCCAGTGCGACCAGGCGGAGGCGCAACTAACCACCGCCAAGGCTGTGGCCAGGGCATATGAGGCAGGACACTGACAATGGACGATCAGGACACGCTTGACATTTATGGCGGCATTGCCGGCACCCAAGCCTGCTTTGAGGACATGGACGCCCTGAAGGGCTGCCTGGACTTGGCGGCTGCGGCCTTCGAGGAAGTGGTGGGGGATCTGCAAGCTGCCCAGGCCGCCGTGTCCCTGGCGGTCAACAACTGCTACAGCAGCGGCATGCTGTTGGACCCTTCCCTGTGCTCTGTGTTGCAGGCTAGGGATGAGGTGGAAGCGCTGCTGTACGGCTCTCTGGTCCGGACCATCGGGGACAGCCTGGATTGCTTGCGCAGCGCCGTGGTCCAGGCCAGGGCCAACTATGAGCAGGCTGAACTGCAGGCCGCCCAGCAACTGGCGGCCGGTTCAAGCTGGTGGCACGACCTTTACCAAACCAGTGTGCAGGTCCGTGCCGGCCTAGCCCCGTGGGCCCCCGGATTGGCCATTATTCGTGAACTCAGGTGGGCACCTGTCGACTGGTTGATGGCGGACAAGAAGGCCAAGGCGCAGGGCGGCGACAACTACAGCTTTGCTGACTTTGTCAACGCCAACCACGACACCGTCAGGTCCGCTTTGGGGCCCCTGTCGGGGGCGGCCCCCACTTGGGGCAGCCCAGATACCGCCGATGTCGCGGGCGGCCTGGCCAACTTGTTCAAGTGGGTCAATGGGACGGACGACACGGCCGTGACCGTCACCAAGGGCACCACCACCCAGGTCAAACCGCCGGCCAACGCCGCGGGTGTGCTGCGGGACCTCAACGACCAGACCTGGGACCAGGCTCCGGCCAGGGTGGTGATCACCCAGGTCATGGGCGCTGACGGCCAGACCCGATGGCTGGTTGAGATTCCGGGCACTCGCATGCCGGATCACTTTGGGGGGTCCAACCCGGCCGATGAGTTGACCAATCTGGAGGCGATCATCGGCGATACCAACGGGGTGGCCCATGGGGTCAAGCAGGCCATGGAGCAGGCCGGCATCAGCCGGACCGAAGAGGTGGTCATGGTGGGCCATTCCCAGGGCGGCATTGTCACCGCCGGCCTGTTGGCAGACCCCGAGTTTGTGAAGCAGTACAACGTCACCGCGGCCATGACGGCCGGCTCGCCCATTGGGCTGTTGCCCGTGGCCAGCTCCGTGGCGTTGGTCTCCCTGGAACACACCGCGGATCCGATCACCACGATGGACGGGGCCGAAAACCCCCGTGGCCGCCATCAGGTCACCGTCAAGCGGGACCCGTCCTTGTCCAAGGACCCGGCGGTGCAGGAGACTCTGAACGGTTGGCTGAAGGGCCATTCGCTGGTCGCCTATGCCGAGACGGCCAAGATGGTCGATTCCAGCAACCACCTGTCCCTGCAGCCCTGGAAGCAGGCCACCGCGCCGGTGCTGGACCCCAGTGCCCAAGCTGAACAAACCGTCTACGTGATTGAGCGAACCGAGCAGGGGGGCAACTCGTCAACCTCAGGCGATGGGTCCATTGATCCACTCGATCCCTTTGGGCTCCTTGGGCTGGGGGGTACCGGGCAAGGTGTCGCTCCGTCAACTTCGTCCGGCCAGGCGCTGAATCCCCTGGGGCTGCTGGGCGGGGTCACGGGTTTGGGACTCGGCGCCGTGCCGGGCCTGGGACCGATCGCACTTGGCCTTGGGGGGGCGCAATGAGCGGCCGTCGCACCAACCGCCGTCACAACGGCCACCCAGCGCCACCGGGCACCGGGCGAATGCCACCGGGCACCGGGCGCCCGGTCAGCCGACCTTAGAGCGAATCGCCAAAGTCCTGCCGGAACTTGGCCACCAACTGGTGCTGCCAGTCACCCACCGGCTCCAAGCGGCCGTAGAAGAAGCGCAGGATCTCCGGTTCTTCGATCCACCGCAGGCCGCCCACCAGCCGCCGGTTGGCGTGCAGCCAACGGACCCGGTCGATGGCGTAGGACACCTGGGACAGGGTGAAGACCCGCCGCGGAATGGCCAGGCGCAGCAGTTCCATGTGCGCCAACGGCTCGCTGCCGTCCGGTTCGCGCTGCTCCGACATGGTGCCGCGCTCCATGCCGCGCACGCCAGAGGCCAGGTAGACGGCGGAAGCCAGTGCGGCCGAGGGATACTGCGTTTGCGGTACATGGTCCAAGAAGCGCATCGCGTCGACGTGGGCGCCCAGGCCGCCCGGCGGGGTGATCATGGGCACGCCGTGGGATTCGAGTTCGCGCACAAAGTACTCAATGAACTGGGGACCCTGGTTGATCATGTCCTCATCCATGGTCTCGTCCAGGCCCACCGTGATGGCTTCCATCTCACGCACCGACATGCCGCCGTAGGTCAAGAAGCCCTCATACATGGGCACCAGGCCGCGCAGGTGTTTGTAGACCGCCTCGTCGCTGGTAATAATGCCGCCGCCGCGGCCAAAGCCCAGCTTGCGGGCGGAAAAGTAGATGATGTCGCAGGCGTCCGCCATCTCGCGGGCAATCTGCCGCACCGGCGCGCTCGCGTACTCCGGTTCGCGGGTCTTGATGAAGTGCAAGTTGTCCGCCAGCAGCGAGGCGTCCAGTACCAGTTTGATGCCGTGCTTGTGGCAGGCGGCGGAGACGGCCCGCAGGTTGGCCAGTGAGAAGGGCTGGCCGGCAATCAAGTTGGTGCCGGCCTCCATGCGGACATAAGAAA
>JAISTN010000257.1 GCA_031272565.1 Bifidobacteriaceae bacterium | reverse complement strand
GAAGGCGGCGTTGCCCACCGTGGTGTAGGACAGGGCAGCCTGTTGGGCCACCACGGCCGCGGCCAGGAAGGCACCGCAGATGCCGGCCGGCAACAGGACGGCCCGGGTGGCGGCGCGGCGCTTGGCCTTGGGGAAGTGCCGCACCCGGTCCCAGACGGCAATCACGCCCACCAGCAGCAGCCCGCCCATGGCGAAGCGGATGGCGCTAAAAGAAAAGGCCCCCATGTGGTCCGCGCCGTGCGCCTGGGCCACAAACGCGCCGCCCCAGAGGGCGGCGGCCAACAGCAGCAGCAGGTTAGCGCGCAGGCGTTTGACGTTTACAGGCACCAGAGCATCATGCCATGTTGCAGGGACCGGTTGAGCGGTACGGCATCAGCCGGCCAGGACCCGTTCCGGGTTGTCGCCAGCCGGCCGCCCCTGGCGGCCGGTCTTGGCCCCCCGTGGCACCAGCCTGGCCTCTGTCTGACCAGACGCGCCGCCCCCCGCCAGCAGCAGTTTGATGCGGTTCAACTGGTTGACCTCGCTGGCCCCCGGGTCGTAGTCGATCGACACAATCGAGGCTTCGGGGTGCAGTCGGCGCAGTTCGCGGAACATGCCGCGCCCGGTGACGTGGTTGGGCAGGCAGGCGAACGGCTGGGCGCAGATGATCTTGGGCACGCCGTTGCCGATCAGTTCCAGGATCTCGGCCGTCAACAACCAGCCTTCGCCGGCCTGGTTGCCGAGCGAGACCACCTCGGTCGCTTCCCGGATCATCTCCGGCAGCCGGCCTGGCTCCGGGAAATCGGTCCGGGCCCGCTTGAGGGCTCGGCGCACCGGCGCCCGGTAGCGTTCCACGCCCCAGCGGGCCACCCGCTTGATGTGGCGGGCCTTGGTGTCGGTGCCCAGATGGTGGTAGTTCCAGTCTCCGGCGTACATGCCGTTGGCCACGAACTCCATCAGGCCGGGCACCACCGCCTCGTGGCCTTCGGCTTCGATCACGTCCACGACATGGTTGTTGGCGTCCGGGTGGAACTTGACCAGGATTTCGCCCACCACGCCCACGCGCGGCCGGCGCGGCACGTCCGCCAGCGGCAGGGCGTCAAAGGCCCGCACGGCCTGGCGGATCAGCTCCCGGTAGGTGATCTTGCCGCCCAGCGTGTTGCTGTGATGCTCGGGGTGGGCGGCCAAATAGTCCAGCCAGGGGTCGTTCTGGGAGGAGTCCGCCACCTGGGCGGCCCCATCGGCCCGGTAGGCCCGCCAGGTCCGCAACAGCCGCTCCGGGTCGGCCTGGTATTCCCGCCAGGTGGGGGAGATGCCGTACCAGCCACCGGCCGGCACCGGGGCCTGGCTCTTGGCGGCCTCGCCCCGCGCCGTCCGGCGCCGCGCCTCACGCCTGCCCGGGCGGGAGGCGGCCCGGCCCAGGTACTCGCGCGCAATCTGGTTCCACACCCCGTACAGTTCCGTCACCGCGCCCGGCCGGGCCTCGTAGGGCCGCAACCGCAACACCATGGCCTGCAACAGGTCGCCGATCACCACCGCTTGGGTCAGGCGGTGCACCAACTTGGGGTTGACCAAACTGAAGCCGGGGTTCGATTCCAGTCCTTGGGTGGAGATGGCGATCACCGGCACCTGTGGGTAGCCCGCCTCCGCCAGCGCCTTGCGCAGCAGCGAGGTGTAGTTGGTGGCCCGGCACATGCCGCCGGTTTGGGTGATCATGACGGAAGTCTTGTCCGGGTCGCGCTGGCCGGCCGCGAAGGCGTTGACCAACTGGCCCACCACCATGATGGCCGGAAAGCAGGAATCGTTGTTGACGTGCCGCAGCCCCAACTCGACATCGTCCTTCAAGGCGTGTTCCAGCACCTCCACCCGGTAGCCCTGCGACCGCATGGCCGCTTCCAGCAACCGGAAGTGCACCGGCGACATCTGCGGCGCAATGATGGTGTGTTTGGGGTCGTCCCGCATCGCCTCCGTGAACGGGTGGCGGACCGCGGCGTACGAGTGGTCCACCGGCCGCGGGGCCCGTTCGCGGGCGGCCGCCGCCAAGGAGCGCAGCCGGATGCGGGCGGCGCCCAGGTTGGACACCTCGTCGATCTTGAGCTGGGTGTAGACCTGACCCTTGGCCTTCAGAATGTCCGCCACCGCGTCGGTGGTGATGGCGTCCAGGCCACAACCAAACGAGTTGAGCTGAACCACCTCCAGGCCGTCGATCCGGGCCGCGGCATCGGCCGCCGCGTAGAGGCGCGTATGGTAGGCCCACTGGTCGCGCACCCGCAGCGGCCGTTCGACTTCACCCAGGTGGTCGATGGCGTCTTCGGACAGCACCGCCATACCCAGCGAGTTGATTAACTCCGGGATGCCGTGGTGCACCTCCGGGTCAACGTGGTAGGGCCGGCCGGCCAGCACGATGCCGCGGGTGCCGGTCCGCCGCATGTACTCCAGCGCCTGGGCGCCGGCCTCCCGCACGTCCTGGTGGTAGCGCTCTTGTTCCTCGTAGCCGGCCGCCACCGCCGCTTTGGCCTCCGCTGGTGTGACGCCGTAGTCCTGGAAGATCTCCACCAACCGTTCGGCTAGTTTGTCCGGCAGCGCCAGGTTGATGAACGGGTTGATCAGCTTCACTCGGCCGTCCCGGATGGCCGGCAGGTTAGCCGCGATGACCTGCGGATATGAGGTCACCACCGGGCAGTTGAAGTGGTTGTCGGCGCCGTCCACCAGTTCTCGTTCATAGGACACGGACGGATAAAAGATGGTGGTGACGCCGCGTTCGATCAACTGCTCGATGTGCCCGTGGATCAGCTTGGCCGGGTAGCAGATGTTCTCCGACGCGATCGAATCCATCCCCTTGGCGAACAGTTCATGGTCTGACCGCCCGGAGATCAGGACCCGGAAACCCAGTTTGGTCAGGACGGTGAACCACAACGGGTAGTTCTCATACAGGTTGAGGCCGCGCGGCACGCCGATGTCGCCCCGGTGGGCCTGCTTTTCGGTCAGCCGGCGGTAGGCGAACAGCCGCTTGTACTTGAAGTCATACAGGTTGGGCAGGTTGGATCGGGCCACCGACTTGTCGGCGCCGCGTTCGCAGCGGTTGCCGGAAACGTGCCGCCCGCCATCGGGGAAAGTCGAAATGGTGCAGCGGCAATGGTTTTGGCAAAGCTGGCAGGTGGTGGTGCCAGTGGTGACCTTCAATTCCCGCAACGCCAGTGGTGGCAGCAGGCGGCTGGGATGGCCCGGTTCAAACCGGGCCCGGGCGATCAACGCCGCGCCAAAGGCACCCATCAGGCCGGCAATGTTGGGCCGGGTCACTGTCCGGCCCGTCAGCAGTTCAAAGGCCCGCAGCACGGCGTCGTTCAGAAAGGTGCCGCCCTGGACCACCACCTGGTCGCCCAACTGGTCGGCATCGCGCAGTTTGATCACCTTGTAAAGCGCGTTGCGGACCACCGAATAGCTCAGGCCGGCGGAAATGTCACCGACGGTGGCGCCGTCCTTTTGCGCCTGTTTGACCGACGAGTTCATGAACACCGTGCAGCGGGAACCCAAGTCGACCGGGTGGTAGGCGGCCAGCGCCGCCTCCGCGAAAGTCTCGATTGGCAGGCCCATGGTCTTGGCGAAAGTCTGTAGGAAGGAACCGCACCCGGAAGAGCAGGCCTCGTTGACGCAGATCGAGTCGATCACGCCATCGCCCACCCGCAGGTATTTCATGTCTTGGCCGCCGATGTCGATCACGGACGTCACGCCCGGGTTCAAGTACTGTGCCGCCCGGTAGTGGGCCATCGTTTCGACCTCGGCCAGGTCGACATGCAAGGCGGCCCGGATCAGGCCTTCGCCGTAGCCGGTGACACAGGAATGGGCGATGATCGCGGTGCGGGGCAGTTGCCGCCGGACCTCCAGCAAGATGGCCGCGGCGGCGGTCACCGGGTCGCCGCCGTTGGGCGCGTAGGTCGAATGGACAATCCGGCATTGGTCATCTATCACCACCGACTTGATGGTGGTGGAGCCCGCGTCGATGCCCAGGAAACAGGCCCCCGTGGCCTGGTCGGTGGGCACGATTTCGACCGCGGCCTGGGCGTGCCGCAAGGTGAACTCGTCGCGTTCAGCCTGGTCCTTGAAGAGCGGCCGCATCGTACCATCGCCGGCTTGGACAGCCGGGGCAAGGTGGGCCTCGTAGGCGGTCTTGGCGGCTAGCACGGTCAGCGGCGTCGGTTCGCCATCGGCCAGCATGGCGGCCCCCAAGGCGACCATCAGTTGGGCCCGCTCTGGAGCGACCAGTTCCACCGGTTTGCCGTCCAGCGCCCGGGCGAAGGCCGCCCGCAGTTGCGGCAGGAAGTGCAGCGGGCCGCCCAGGAAGACAACGCGGCCTTGGATGGGCCGCCCGCAGGCCAGGCCGGCGATGGTCTGGGTGGCCACGGCCTGGAAAATCGAGGCCGCCAGGTCGGCGTGGGGTGCGCCTTCGTTTAGCAGTGGCTGGAGGTCTGACTTGGCGAAAACCCCGCAGCGGGAGGCGATGGGGTA
>JAISTN010000033.1 GCA_031272565.1 Bifidobacteriaceae bacterium | reverse complement strand
GTCAAGGCCCCCAAGGTCAAGGCCGTCAAGGGAGCGCCCGAACCGGCGCCTACCGGCAAGCGCTTCCCCGGGCTGGCCCAGCAGGCCGCGGCTCCCAGGCCGCGGCCCGAACCGGGCATGGCTCCGGTGGCGGTGGCGCCGGCCGCGGCTCAGGGCGCACCCGCGGCCCCGGTGCCCCAACCGGTGGCCCGCCCGGCCCAGGCCCAGTCCGCCGCCCCGGCGGCGGCACCCGCCGCCCAGGCAGCCGCTGCCGCGGCTCCAGCCGCGCCGCCCGCGGTTGCCCCGGCGCCCAAGCCGCAGGCCGTGCGGCGCCCAGCCTTTGGCTTCACGGCCCGGCCCGAGGCCGAACCGGCTCAGGCCCAGTCCGCCGCCCCGGCGGCCGAGGCCCAGGACCAGGTCCCTCCGGCGGCGCCCCAGGCTCCCGCGGCCAAGCCGCCCGCCAAGTCCGGCAAGCCCGGCAAGATTCCCTGGCGGACCACCGGCGAATAGCCGCCAGCCCAAGAAAGGCCTCAGTTCATGTCCAGCGTCACCGCCGGGCCCCAGCCGGGGACGCGTGATTCAGCCAAAGGGCTGGTCACCGCCTTCGCGGTGGTGCTGGCCATCGGTGTGGCTCTAGGTGGCTATGGCATCTGGAAGGCCATCACCGATCTGCTGGACGCCAAGTCCGACCAGCGCGTCATCGCGCTGTTTGTTCAGGCCGACCAGGCCGAACGGACCCTGACCACCGAAATGGCCAGTCCCACGGCCGAACTGCGGGCGGAAACCACCACCCAGTTCAAGCTGCTGGATGAGGCCACCAAGGCGCAGGGCGTGGGCCATCTCGGTTTAGGGTCTACGGAAACCGCCAGCCAGGTGATGACCGTGCTGAAGGACCCGCTGACGGCCCTGACGGTGGCCCGCCAGCAAGGCGACCTGGCTATGAGTCAACTGGTAGCTGTCCTGCAGCAGATCCCAAGCGAGTGCCGCAGCGGCATCATTGAGCGGGTGCTGGCGTCCAAGGCGGCCGCCTACGCCGACGCGGTGATCCTGTCCAGCCAATCCCAGTCCCAGGAGAACCTGGAGTGGCGGGGCGACAGCCTGGACGCGCTCAAGACCGGCTCCAGCTCGGCCGTCAAATCGGCCAGCGGCAAGCTCCTGGCCTTCGTTCTACTGGCAGCCCTGGCCATGTTTGGCTTGGCCCTGGCCTGTACCAGGCTGACCCGGCCCAAACGGCGCCAAGTTGGAGGCGCGGCCAAGAAGGCCGTGCGGCCGGCCGTGGCGGCGCCGGCCAAGCCGGCGCGGGCCGGCACTGCGGCGGCGCCGGGCGCAGATCCATATGGACCGTCCACCCCGCCTACGGCGCCAGCGGGGGCTGCCGAACCGGCCGGCCTGCCCACGGTTGGTGGCCCGCCGGCGGCCTCCACGCGGGCTACGGCCCGGACCTTCCGTATCCCCGGGCGTGGCCGTGGGGACCGGACCCAGGCCGATCAGCCCCAGGATGCCACCATGGTCTTGGCCTCGGCCCAGCTACCCGGCCGGGCCGGTTCGGAGCCGTTGTTCCACTATGAGGAGCCGCACCGCCTGCGCCCGCCCCAGCCGGTGCCCCGGACCAGCCCGGCGCCGGCCTCCCGGCCGCAACCCAAACTGCCCTGGGACCAGGGCACGCCCTCGCAGCGTTCGGTGGCTGCCACGGTGCAGCGGCGCCCGCCCACCGGTTCTGTCCCGGTCCAGAGCCAAGCCGAGCCCCAGGCCGGTTGGAGCCGGGCAACGCACCCACCGACATCGGGCTCCATCCCGGCGCAAAGCCAAGCCGAGTATCAGAGCGGCTGGGGCCGGGCCACACACCCACCAACGTCTGGCTCGCTGCCGGCCCACTCGACCACCCTGGCGCCGCCGCGCACCGGCGGTTACGCCCGCACCACCCGGCCGGCCTCCTTCCAGCCGACGCGGCCTTACGGCGGCTCCAGCGGTCCTGGCCGGGGCGGCTCCGGGCGCGCCCCCGTCACCACCGTGACGGGCCGGGTCTCGTCGCGGCCACTGGGCCCAGGCGGCGGGGCAATACCGGAACCGGACCCGATCTTGTATCCGGCCACCCAGGCCTTCAACTCGGTGGCTGGGCTGGTGGGGCACGAACCGCCCGTCAGCATCGAGGACACCCTGGCGGAGGCCCTAGCCCAGGTGGCCCGGCCGCACCAGGTGCGCTGGGCCATCACCTCGACTGTGGCTTTGCCGGCCGCCGTCGCGCCCCGCCTGGCCCACGTGGTGGCCGAGCTAGTCGACGCGGCCACCGCCAAGTCGCCCTCACTGGCGGTCTTGGTTTCGGCCCAATCGAACGAGGCCGTGCTACAGGTGGCCGTCTCCGATAGGGCGCCTGGGGCGGCCTTCGGTTCGGCCGCGCTGGGTCCGCGGGCGCACGCCGTCCAGGCCCTAGCCAGCCGGATGGGCGCGGCGCTAGGGGTTTCGCCCGGCCAAAACGGCCGCGGCACCTGCGTCCGGGTGACGCTGCCGCTCCAGAACGGCCGCGTCGTCGCCGTCTGAACCGGCCGCCGCTTCCGGCTCACCCCCACACACGCACACTGGCCAACCCTGCTGACCTGCACTAACGCCATCCGCGACCGCCTGCTTCCGGGTTCGTCAGGTGGGGACGGGTCCCGGGTGACGAACCCTGCTGACCTGCACTAACGCCATCCGCCCCCGCCTGCTTCCGGGCTCGTCAGGCGGGGACGGGTCCCAGGTGACGAACCTTCGTGAGCGGGAAGTGGCCACCCGGG
>JAISTN010000013.1 GCA_031272565.1 Bifidobacteriaceae bacterium | reverse complement strand
CCCTGAATGGCCACCAGGGCGTACAGCAGCCAGACGTTCTCCAGGTTGGCAAAGGCCTGAACCATGATGCCGATGGTGGTCAGCCACAGGATGGTGGAGGCGATCAAGGCGATCCGCCGCCGGTCGTGGGCGTCCGCCCAGGCGCCACCATACAAGCCGAAGGCCACCACCGGGATCAGGGAAAACGCCCCTAGCAGGCCCACCGAGGCGGAAGACTCGGTGATGTCATAGACCTCCAGGCCAACCGCGGTGGCGGTCACCATGGTCCCAAGGTTGGCCAGGCCAAGGCCCGCCCAGAGCCGGCGGTAGTCGGCCGAATACTTGAGCGGGGTGATGTCAGCCAGGAGACGGGCCACGGAGCACAAGACTACAAGCCGCCGGGGCCCTGGATGGGTGGCGCACGTGGCAGACTTGTGACGCTCCGTCTGTACTTGCTAGAGGAGGCCCACGTGACCGAGCCCGCCACCGTCATCATTCCGGACGAACTCAAGCCCAGCGACGGACGCTTTGGCTCCGGACCGTCGCTGGTGCGGCCAGAGCAGGTCCTGGCCCTGGTCGAGGGGCCACGGGCGGGCCTGTTGGGTACGTCTCACCGGGCGGCGCCGGTCCGGTCTTTGGTCGGTGCGCTGCGGGAGGGCGTGGCCGAGTTGTTTGGCCTACCGCCTGGCTATGAGGTGCTGTTGGGCGATGGCGGCGCCACGGCGGTCTGGGACGCGCTTACCTTTGGCTTGATCGAGCAGCGCTCCCAGCACGCCGTTTCGGGCGAGTTTGGGGCCAAGTTTGCGCAGGCGGCCACGGCCGCACCGCAGCTTGGCCAGCCCACGGTGATTGAGGTTCAGCCCGGCCGGCGGGCGTTGTGCCAGGCGGAGGCCGATGTCGATGTCTACGCCTGGACTCACAACGAGACCTCGACCGGGGTGATGACGCCGGTGTTGCGTCCGGCCGGGGCCGCTGAAGGCCAACTGGTGGTGGTGGACGGGACCTCGGGTGCCGGCGGCCTGCTGATGGACGCGGCGCAAACCGACTTCTACTACTTTTCGCCGCAAAAGAACTTTGGGGCTGACGCGGGCGTCTGGTTCGCCTTCGCCTCGCCCGCCGGCGTGGAACGGATCGAGCGGATCGCGGCCGGCGGCCGGTGGATGCCGTCCTTCTTGTCCTTGTCCAAGGCGCTGGCCAACTCGCGCAAGAACCAGACGCTCAACACGCCCGGTATTGCCGCCCTGATTCTGATGGAGGCGCAGGTCAACTGGCTGTTGGAGCACGGCGGGCTGGCCTGGGCGCACGCCCGGACTTGCCAGTCTTCACGGGTGCTGTACGAATGGGCGGAGGCTTGCCCGGTGGCGGAGCCGTTTGTGCAGGAGGCCGTGGCCCGGTCCCAGGTGGTGGTGACGATCGACTTCGCCGAGTCGGTGGACGCCGCCCGCCTGGTGGCCACCTTGCGGGCCAATGGCATCGTCGATGTCGACCCTTACCGCTCGCTGGGCCGCAACCAGCTCCGGGTGGCCACCTTCGTGTCGCGCGAACCGGCCGACGTGGTCAAGCTGACCCAGTGCCTGGACTACCTGCTGGACGCCTGGGGGGTTGTCTAGAAGCTGGCAAAGTAGGCCAGCGACTGGGCCGAGGGCCCGGTCGGTTGATACTCCAGGCCAAAGTAGCCACCGTAGCCCTGGGCCCGGAACCAAGCCAACCCTAGGACTATACGCTGCGGAAAGTGGCCCCACAAACCCCACTTTCCGCAGTTTATTTTTCGGTTCGGCCCGCCATTGTGACAACGTTCTTACTGACCAGAGCCCTACTAGCGCCTTGGCAGCCCAAAGAGTAAACTGCGGAAACATGGACTCCTTGACCCAGTTTTCGCAAGATAGGGACCAATCACCCTTCTTCGTTGGCCGCCACCATGAACGGCGCCTGCTGGCGGACGCCATCGGCGGCCCGGAAGCAGAGTTCGTGGTGTTGTACGGCCGGCGTCGGGTGGGCAAGACCTACCTGGTGCGCCAAGTGCTGGGTGACACGGCCCTGTTCACCTACACGGGCGCAACCAACCTCAAGGGGCAAGCCCAGCTAGCCGAATTCACCAAGGCTCTCCGCGCCCAAGGCTGGCTCGGCACCGGGCCGGTCCGCAACTGGTTCGATGCCTTCGCCGCCCTGCGCCAGTTGATAGAGCAGGCCGGAAGGTCCCGGCCGGCCGTGGTGTTCATCGATGAGATGCCGTGGATGGATTCCAAGAAGTCTGACTTCCTGCCGGCCTTCGAGCATTTCTGGAACGGCTGGGCCAGCGGTGTGGGCCACCTGACACTGATCGTTTGCGGTTCGGCAGCCAGTTGGCTGACCCAGAAAGTGTTCCGCAACAAGGGCGGCCTCTACAACCGTGTCACCCGCCAGATTCCCCTTCAACCGTTCACGTTGGCCGAATGCCGTGACTACTTCGATGCCCGCGGCATCGTCTGGAGTCTGCATGACATGGTGTGCAGCTACATGATCTTTGGCGGCATCCCCTACTACCTGAGGCTGTTCGACCCCCGGCTAAGCCTGTCGCTGAACGTCGACACCCTCTGCTTCGGCCCCACCGCGCCCTTGAGCCAAGAGTTCAATCAACTCTTCTCTACCCTGTTTGCCCACCCCTACCGCCACCAGCAGGTGGTACGAGTCCTTGCCGCCCGCCAGCAGGGCTCCACCCGTGAGGATGTGGCGACCAAGGTTGACTTCCCCGATGGCGGCAGTCTCACCAAAGTGCTCCAAGAATTGGAACAATCAGGCTTCCTGCGCCACTACCAGCCCTACGGACGGCAGCGCAACGGCGGGTTGTGGCAACTCACCGACCCGTTCACCGCTTTCCATCTGCGCTTCATGGAAGCCGGCCACGGCGAAGGCTATTGGAGCCAGTCAGCCGGCCACAGCCGGCAACGGGCCTGGAGCGGCCTGGCCTTCGAGCAGGTCTGTCTGGCGCACAGCCCGCAGATCCGCCAAGCCTTGGGAGTGTCTGGCGTCGCGGCCGACCTTTCTGGGTGGCGCAGCCGGCCCAGCACTGCTCCCGGAGCACAGGTCGACTTGGTGATCGACCGGGCCGATGGCGTCATCAATCTCTGTGAGATGAAGTACACGGCCGGCGAGTTCCAGGTTGACGCGGCCACCGAACGGGCCCTGCGCACCAAAGTAGAGACGTTCCGGCAGCAAACGGGCACCAGGAAAGCACTGCACTTGACACTCGTCACCACCTATGGCCTGGCGCCCGGCAGCCACGCTGGAGTCTTCCAACACGCAGTCACCATGCATGATCTAGTCCGCCGCTAAGAGGGGATTCGTGCTCCCACGGCGTGGCGGGCCGGCCGTGACGTGTTCCGCACGGCCGGGTGCCGCCCTCAAGGTGGAGTCCTGTGAGGGCGGCCGAGACGGCCGCGGGACGCTCCCGGGGTGGCTGCGCAGCCGCCGGGGAGACATGAATCGCTTCTTAGAGCCCGGCAAAGTAGGCCAGCGACTGGGCTGAGGGTCCGGTCGGTTGATACTCCAGGCCAAAGTAGCCGCCGTAGCCTTGGGCCCGGAACCAGGCCAGCTCGGCGGGCCAATCGGCCCCGCCCGTGCCCGGTTCGTGCCGGCCGGGGGCATCGGCAATGTGGACATGTTTGACGATGTCCAGGTTGCCCTCCACCCCGTAACCGATCGGTTCGCCCATCACCATGGCGTGGTAGCGGTCATAGATCAAGCCGACAGCCGGGCTGGCCACTTCACGGACAATCTGGATGCCCTCAGCCGTGTCTGACAGGTAATAGCCGGGGTGGTCCACCAACGTGTTAAGCGGTTCGATCAGCACGGTCACACCAGCGCCCTCCAGTATTGGTGCTGCCAGTTGCAGGCCCACCACCACGGCTTCATGTTGAGTAGCGCGGTCCACCCCAGGCTGCTCTGGGCCCACCTGGGTGATCAGGTTGGTGACACCCAACTGGGCGGCGGCGGCGCAGGATTCGCGTACCCCCCGCAGCCATGTCTGGTGGCTGGCCGGGTCGGTCAACTCCCCCCAAGGCTCCACGCAGAAGCCCGCCACCACGGTGCCGGTGTCCGCCGCCGCGGCGGCGATGGCGCCCAAGTCCTTGTCGCGCCACCTCCAGAACTCCACCGCCGGCAGGCCGGCAGCGGCGGCCGCGCGCAGCCGGGCGGCGAAATCCGGGCCGGCTTCCGCAAACAGCCACTCGATACAGGCGGAGAGTTTCATGTCAGGGCTCCTTTGCTGCCAACTGTTCACTCCAATGATGTCAGGGGTCAGCAGGGCCATGGAACCCGTGCAGGATCCAGTTCTTGGGACTGGCCACCGCCCGAGGTGGTGGGGATCACACGGTGAGTCTGCTCACACCGCTTGCCCCGCGCAGGGCTCTGGCCTGCGGGTTTATGCCCGATGCCGCCCGCGGGGCCCAGGCGGATCATGTCAAGAGGGGACCGGCACGGCACTGCCCGCCACCCTTGCCCTTGGCGGTGTTGGGGCGGCGGCACGGCGCCGGGCGGCTTCGCCCGAAGCAGTAGATGTTGACCCATTTCACGTGCATCAAGGCGAGGAGTCAGCCGATGAGCCGGCCCGGACAGTCCAATTCAATTGCCAACCACGACGCCAGGTACCACCAGGCGGCAGCCGGGCTCCGCCCGGGCCGCCGGGCCAAGCGGGCCGCCTTGGCCGGCCTGATGGCCGGCGCGCTGGCTGCCACCGGCGTTGGGGTGATGACCGGTCCTGCCGCGGCGGCGGCGGCCGCACCGGCCGCCGCCCTCCAGGAACTAGCCGCCAACCCCGTCTGGGCGGCGGCCGTGATCCAGCCGGCCGCGGCTGACACGATCCACTTCTCCAAACAGCCGGTGGAACGCTCCACCTACGCCCGGCAGGGCACCATGCGCCTGTCGGTGCAGGCCGAAGCGACCGATGGTTCGGCCCTCACCTACCAGTGGAAGTGGTCCACCAAGGCGGACAAGTCCAGCCCGCAGAACGTGACCGGCCAGGACGGCTCGGACACCCGGGCGGTGCTGACCGCCACCGCCCCGGACACGCCCAGCACCTACTACTACTGGGTCGAGGTAACCGCCGGCGACACCACCGCCCCCAGCAGCGTGGCCCAAGTGGTGGTGGTCAACCGGGCGATCAAGGACACGGCCACCAAGTACGACTCCTACCAGTACCTGTACACCAGCCTGCAGAACGGCGACTTCACGGCGCTGAACACGTCCAACACCTACACCCTGAACATCACGCCGGACACCACCGGCTTCCCATCGTTCGGCTGGCAGACCACCCACTACGCGACCACCGCAAGCTACCGCCCCCGCGCCATCGAACTGCGCGGCAACGGCCGAGCCGAGGACAACCACCCCGCTGGCACCAGTGGTGAGACGGTGTATACCGGCTACGGCCTGCAAGCTCAGGACGAATTGCTGGCCTCGCAGCACGGCGCCTATGTCGAGATGTCGGCCGCCGCCTCCTCCAGCCTGTTCCAGGAGATCGCCACCGTGCCCGGCAAGGTCTACGAGTGGAGCATGGACCACATCACCCGCAAGCCCTACACCGAGGGCACCGAGGCGGTCCAGAACCGCCCGGACGTGATGGCGGTGGTGATCGGCGCCGGCATCAATACCGAGGCCGACTACGGTTCGACCACCGACTACTACAACAAGACAGCGGCCGGCACCAACATCCTGACCGCAGGCGAGCTTTGGAACAACAAGACACTAGACGCTGAAGCCAACGGCGGCCCATACACGTACGGCGTCAACCAGTACACCTATTTCCAGGCCATCGTGAACAAGGTGCTGACCGAGAACAACATCCAGGCTGGCGAGTGGGATTCCACCAACGTCAACGACTACTTCGCGGCCAGCTTCAACTCGGTCGACCGGTCGTACTCCACCACCTACAACGGCCACGCCTACTACGTCTTCATCTCATCGGCCACCCGCGACCTGAAATATGGCACGGCACAGGCCGAAACGGGCAGCCGCTGGCGGCACCGCTCGGGCAGCTACTCGGTGCCGGCGGGTCAAGGCACCACCGTGTTTGCATTCGTCAACGTCTATTCGTCCAGCGCCGGCACCGGCAACCTCATCGACAACATCAAGTTCGCTTCCGGCTCGGCGCCGGACAGCCAGCAGGAAGTGTCATATGAGGGCGATTCGGCAGTCAAGGCGGTCACCACCAAGGAGGGTTACGCCTACGCCCTGGCGGAGGTCCGTGGCTCCACCGTCTACCAACTCCAGGAACGCGACGTCTGGTTCACGCCGACCGGCGGCGAAGCCGGCCAAGTCTCGGTCAACACCGCGGTGGGCGATGGCGTCTCCTGGTACACCCCCGGAGCGGGCGGCCTGGAATTCAGGAACTTGGGGCCCGGCAAGACCTACCGCCTGGTCGGCCTGCCGTTGGGTGCCATTTCGGCGGCCCTGGGCACCAACGTCTCGCCCGGCGACGTGTTCGACGAGGGCTACTACTCGGATGTCACCGTCAAGGCCGGCAAGAACGATGTTGGCGCGGACGGGATTGGACCCAACCTTTCGGCAGCCATCTACACGGCCGGCCAGGACGGGGCCGATGACCCGATCTACAAGGGCAAGATCATCCTGGGTGTGACCGATTCGCGGGCCGAATACACTCTGCTGACCAAGGACGCCAACCAGGCCTGGGTGCCGGTCGACGCCACCGGCCAGGCCCTGGCCGCCAACGCCCCGGCTAGCGCCGCCAACTGGCAGGCCGGCACGGGCGTGGCCCTGGTCTTCACCGGTTTGACGCCAGGCCTGGCCTACCGGCTGATTGCCCGCCCGGCCGGTTATACGGAACTGACCTGGTCGGTGGTGGCCGCCAACACGACATCGGGCGTCATCGAAATCACCATCCCCGAGCCGGGCAAGGACGTCACGGCCGACATGCTGGAACGCCATTCGACGGGCAGCACCGACACGGTCTCGTTGTCCGATGGCGACGCGACAGTGACGTACCACCTGCTGGACGCCACCAGCGGCAAGGAACTGTGGCAAGGCTCAGGGCAAACGGACTACACCATCAGCGTTGGTGCTGACACGCAGGACTTGACGCTGCAAGTCTTGGCGGAGATCGCGGGCACGTTCACGCAAGGAACCCGGGTCTACCCCTACCCGGAGTTCGTCGCGGCCAAGCAGTTAACCATCGACTTTGAGGCCGAATCGGTCGGTGTAGCGGCCGGGCCGGTGCCAGCGGACGTCCAGTTCAAGATCTCCTACAACAACGTCGCCCTGATCACGGGCTCCACCGATTCGGATGGCTTCTTGACGGCCGGCGGCGGTGCGCGCATCCAACTGGGTGTCGCCACCAGTTACACCGCCGCGCCGGTCCTGGACACGGTCATCAGCGGCAGCGCCACCTTGTCCTACCGGCTGGCCAAGGAAGCCTCTTATGACGGCGAATATGTCGCGCCGGTGTCCCAGTTGGCGGTCCCAGCCCGCCCGGCCGGGCCGTCCAGTTTCCCCTCCAGTGTGTGGGCGGACGAGGCGGTGAACGGCCAGTCCTTTGCCGATTACGGCTGGACCGGCCTGGCGGACCTGACGGTTCAGTTGACCACCCCAGCCCAGGCGGGCGTGGCGTTCCGCTCGAAGCCGGCCAGCTTTGTGATCAAGCAGCGTCCCGCCGCGCCCACCGGTCTAAGTGCCGCCTACCAGGAAGGCACCGGCCTGGTGGTGAGCGGTTTGGACGATGCCGTGGCCTACCAGATGTCGGTTGACGGGCAAACCGGCTGGGGCCCGGTGACAGTCGGCGGCGGGCAGGCCAGCTTAGGTACAGGGTCGACCTACTACCTGCGGTTCGCCGCCACCACCAGCCAGCCGGCGTCGCTGGCCACCAAGGCGTCCGATTTCCCGTTTGGCTTGTCCAACCTGACGTTTGGCGCGGTCGCCTACGGCTATGCCGCGCCGGCCAGCCAGCCGGTCACAGTGGTGAACAAGGCGACCAGCCCCAGCGCAGGCTCAGTGGAAGCCACCTTGACCATCGAAGACCAGCAGAAGGACGGCGCCGCCTTTGAGGGCATGGCGTTCACGGTTGACGGTGCGGCCACGGCCACCGTTCCGGTGTTGGACGCCAGCGGCAGCGCGGACCTGTTCCAGGTCAAGGCGGCCAGCGGCCTGGCGGCCGGCACCTACACGGCCAAGCTGGTGCTGAACTACACGGGCTCGTCTGGTGCCACCACGGCGGAGGCCCAGGTCGCCATCGTGGTCAACAAGACGCCTTGGGCGGCACCGACTTTGGGGCACACGGTGACCGTCACGGGCAATCAGCTTGAGGCGGCCGCCAGCAGCGGCGTGCCCGATGCCGCCCAGGTGGAATACTCGCTGGATCAGGCTGCCTGGCAGGATTCGGGGGTGTTTGCTGGCCTGGTGTGGGGCACCGGCTATGAGGTGTTCGCACGGCTCAAGGCCGATTCGAACCATGAGCCCTCGCCCGTGGTGGTGTTGATCCCGGCGGTCTACACCGACTACGCCACACCGGTTTGGGCCGACGTGCTGCGGGTCAACTACGCGGCCGAGACGATCGAGTTCCAGCCGGGCGTGGCCCCGGCCGGCTACCAGGTGACCGCCGGCGGCGAAACCTTGGGTGCCAACGCCTCGCTGACGGCGTTCGCGGACGCCGGCGGCGGCCAAGTCACGCTGGTCCGTGCCGGTTCAAGTGACCCAAAGGTGGGGCCGGGCAGTTCAGAGGCCGTGTCGCAGGCGGTGCCGGGCCGGCCTGACGGCCCGTCGCGCCAGACCCAAGCCAACCCCACCGGCCAGGTTGGGACGGTTCCGGCCGGGTCGCCAACGGACCCCACCGGCCAGATTGTCCACGCCGGCGGGACCGGTTTCGAATACCGGGTGGCCGGCTCAACCGCCACCTGGACCACGGCCGCCAGTGGCACGGCCACCGGCGTGGCCTACGGCACCTATGAGGTGCGCTACCCGGCCACTGCGGCGGCCTTCGCCTCAACGGTGCTGGGCGGCGTGTTTGTGAACTATGCCGGCAACGACTTCGCGGTTTCGTGGGGCACGCCAACGGACCAAGTGGAAGCGTCCGGCTCGCAGATCACCCAAGTAGTGGACGCCACCAGTGGTGAGCAGTTGCAGTCTGGTTGGACCGTGGTGGGGGCGCACCAGGTCGAGGTGACGGCCACGACCAACCCGGTGGCGGGCGGGTTCTACCGCTGGACCTGGCTGGTCAACGCCGTCCGGCAGGGCGACCCCCAGGTGACTACCACTCCAACCGCCCAGTTGGCGTGGACGGTGACGGAGGCCGCCTCGGTTGCCCTGACGGTGGAGGCGTTCTACCACCGCACCTTGGCCTTCGACCCGAACGGCGCCACCGGTACGGTGACGGCTTTGGAGAACACCCAGGCCGATCCGGACTATGACGTGGTGTTGCCTGACGGCGCTGGGTTCAGCCGCAGCGGCTACCGCTTCATGGGCTGGAACACGGCTCAGAATGGGTCCGGCACCGGCTATGGGCCTGGCGGCGCCTACACGTTGGCGGCGGACGAGGCAACCTTGTACGCCCAGTGGGCCTCGACCGCGGCCGAACTGTTGTCCCTGGGCGGCAAGCAGGTCACCAAGACCGGCGGCGCGGGCAGCCAAGGCGACCCCTGCCGGGCGGCCATCGCGGTGGCGAACAATGTGACCGCGGTGCCGGTTGGCTCGGCCTACGTGTCAGACAAGGCGGCGGTGGCCCTCTACACGGATGACGCCTACACGGCACAGGGCGCCGTGGCCTTGACCGACGCCGGTACGGCCTACCACGCCTATCTCAAGGTGACGGCGGAAGACAATCTCACTATCACCTACTGGGATGTGACCGTGACCCGGGACAAGTCGTCTGACGCCTCGCTGTATTCGCTGGGCGGGCAGACCTACGCCGCCGGCACCACCACCTACACCGTGGCTTATGGGGTGGCACACCTGGCGGTGGGTGATGGCGGCAACATTCAGGTGGCCCCCTACGCCACGGCGGAGGTCAATGGTGGTGCCTCCGCCGCGTTGGCGGTGGGCGCCAACCCGGTCACCATCACGGTGACGGCCCAGGACGGGACCGTTGCCACCTACGGGTTGACTGTGACCAGGGAACCGTCCGGGGCTGTCACCCTGGTGGCGGTTGGCGGCGCTTCTGTGACGTTGGCCAACCCGGGGGACGGCTCCGGGACCACGCCGGGGAACCCTTCCGAGGCCTCGGCGGCGCCGGACACGTCGGTCACCAGGGTTTCGGCCGCCAACCTGGCGACCGAGGCTGACTCGGGTGCTACAGCCACCTTGTGGAATGACGACTTCACCCAGGAGTTGACCGACCCGGTGGTGTTGACGCCCGGCAGCCCGGTGGTGCTTTACATCAAGGTGGCGTCCCCCAGCGGGGCGGCCTACTACAAGGTGACCGTGACCCGGGACAAGTCCCATGACGCGGGGTTGTTGCAGATCGCCGGGCAGGCCGTCGACACGACGACCAGCCCGGTCGAGGTGGCCGTGCCTTACGGCGTGGCGCAGCTTGGCGCGGCGGACGTGGTGGCTTCGGCCTACGCCACGGTGGTGGTGACCCCGGACCCGGCCGAGTTGCAGGCGGGCCAGGTGACCGATGTCGAGGTTCAGGTGACGGCGCAGGACGGCACCACAGCCCAGACGTATCAGGTCAAGGTCTCCCGGCCGGCGGCGCCCAACCTGGCGCCCACTGGGAAAGACCCGGCCTATGCGGTCACGGTCCAGGCGGGCCAGGCGGTGTCGTTCACGGCCGCGGACGTGGCAGTGGACCCGGACGGTGACACTGTGACCATTACCCAGTTGGTGAGCGGCCCGGCGGGAGCGACGGCCACCGCCAGCCTGGCCGCGGGGACGGTGACAGTGCGGGGCGCCGCCGCCGGATCAACCAACCTTGTGGTCGAGGTGACCGATGGCGAAGCGGTGGCCCAGGTGACGGTGCCTGTCACGGTGACGGCACCGCCGTTCACCCCCAAATTCTCGGTGATTGCTTTGTCTCCGGACTTGAATGGCGATGGCCGCGGTGAAGTCCTGGCCGTCGATACCACCACCGGGGCGTTGTACCGGTTTGGGCCAGACACGGCCGTGTCCAAACTGTCCGGCACCGCCATCGTCAAGTCTGGCCTCACCGGCCACCAGGTCTACGGGCCCGGCGACTGGGACGGCGACAAGAAAAACGACATCATCACGGTTGACCCTGCCGGCAACATGTGGCTACGCAAAGGCGACGGCAAAGGCAGCCTGGCGACACCGATCCAGATAGGCCGCGGCTGGTCCAACTACCGGGTCGTACCAGCCGGAGACCTGAACTCCGACAAGGCA
>JAISTN010000007.1 GCA_031272565.1 Bifidobacteriaceae bacterium | reverse complement strand
GGCGGCGGCCGGCCTGGCCGGCTTGGAGGTTGACGGCCAGGCCTTTGACGGCTACGGCATTGGTGGCGCGCTGGAAAAAGAGAATCTAGCCCGCATTGTGGGCTGGTGTTCCGAGTCGCTACCGGAAGCCGCCCCGCGCCACCTGCTGGGCATTTCCGAGGTTGACGACCTGTTTGCCGCCGTCGAGGCCGGCGCGGACACCTTCGACTGTGTGGCGCCGTCCCGGTCCGCCCGCCACGGTGCCCTCTACAGCCCAGACGGCCGCTTCAACGTCACCCGGGCCGCCTTCAAGCGGGACTTCGGACCGCCTGACCCGGACTGCGACTGCTACACCTGCCGCCACTACAGCCGGGCCTACCTGCACCACCTGTTGCGCTGCGGCGAGATGCTGGGCTCCACCCTGGCCACGATCCACAACGAGGCCTTCGTGGTGCGGTTGGTGGACCAGATGCGGGACGCCATCGAGCAGGCCGGGCAGGCCGGTTTTGACCGGCTGCGGGAGAGCTTCTTGAGCCGCTACTACGGGCAGGCTTGAGGCCGCTGGGATGGCCCGGCCCGCCCGGGGGAGGCTTCGAGCTGGCGCTGCAAAGTGCCCGATGCCGCCCCCGTGGCTTTGCCGGGACGTCTAGGGGCTGGTTCGCCGGCCTCGCTTCTCGCCGAGGCCGGTGAACCAGCCGTGACCGACCCTACCGCCGGTGGGCCGGGACCAACTTGTTGGTAAACCGGCGCCGGCCAAACATGGCCGTCAAGCCCAAGCCCAGCCCGGCCAGGGCCGCCGCCAACACCAGGAAGTTGGGGCTGGTGTTGGAACCGGTCACGGCCAAGGCCTTCTTGGTGCTGGTGGCGCTAGGTGTGACGCTGCTGCCACTGGGGTCATCCGATGGCCCGCCCACCGTGGGGCTGGCCGAAGGCGTCGCGCTGGTGGAAGGGCTGGCGCTGGGACTAGGCGCAATGGGCGCCACGCCCTGAATCGCCACGGCCGAACCAAGCGAGGTCAGCGCGGCCGGCGCCAACGCGGCATCGATCAACTGGCCGCTGGTGGTACTGACCGGGGAGGCCCCAACGCCGATCACCTTGAACTTGGCGGTGCCCAACTGTTGGCTGCCCTCCAGGCCGGGCGAGGTGCCCAGGCGGGTGTGCAACAGGGTCACCGCGCCGCTGCCGGGCTGGGCCTGTGTGAACCCGCCGCTGGGGCCGGTGGCCGAATCGGCTACATACTCCAGAACGGCTGGATCGTAGGACAGGGTCAGGCTGTAGGCGTAGAGGTCGGACACCGTGCCGGTGGCGGTCACCGTGACCGTCTCGCCCACCTGGGCGCTGCCGGCCGAGGCGCTGAGTGCCACGCTGGTAGCGGTGGCGGCCAGCGTACCAATCGAACTGCGACCAGAAGAACCGGTACTGGCCTTGGCCTGCTTGGCCGCGGCGGCGACATCGGCGGCCGTGTAAGGCGGATCGGCAGTTGGCTCGATCACGGTCATCTCGTCGATGATGTAGTTTTCTTCGACCGGTTCGGAAGAACCCGCCGCCATGGTGCTGACCGGCGCCGGCGTGCTGGTCCCGGTCAACGCCGGGTAGCGCTCTGGTGCGTGCCGGTGCTGGGTGGCCTGCTCGTAGGCGTAGGCCAGCTTCAGCAGGGTCGGCTCATCGAACCGCCGCCCCAGGAACTCGACGTTGATCGAAGCCCCGGCGGAGGCGTCCGCCGCTTCCGAATAGCCCATTGGCACCGACAGCGACGGGTGCCCGGTCAGGGCGCTGATGCGGTTGTTGGAACCGGCCGAACCACCACCGGCAGCAAACGCCGTCACCGGCGGTTCGATGATCGCGTCTAGATCATCGGCCGTGCCCTCAACGCCATCGGCCCCCGCCAGCAGGGCGTCAATCCCAGCCCGGTTGGTGGTGATTTCCTGGTTGTGGGCCACCATCCATTCGTCATAGTTGTTGGCCACACCATAGGGCGTGTTGATGGGATAGGGCGCCACCCGGCTGTTGAAGGAGGAATACACCACCGACAGGCCGGATGAAACGCGGCCCGAGGTGGGGTCGTCGGGGTCACGCAGCGGATAGATGATGTCCCGTACCGCCGCCGTGGAGGTCGGCATGCCTGGGCCGGCGTACTGGGCCAGGTAGGCGTCCAGGTCGTGAGCGAACTCGGCAGTGGACCCGGAGGTGGTGGTCACCAGCGGGATGTAGCCGATGTCGACCAGGGTGGCACCGGCGGCCTCCATGTCGTCCTGGGCTTGCTGGTACAGCCGCAGCACCTCGGCGTTGGTGCCGGTAGCAGAGCCGTTGGTGCCGGTGGGCACCCGGGTGGCGGAAACATAGCCGATGCGGGCGCCTTCCAGGCCGTTCGCGTCCAGCGACGAGATATAGGAGTCTGGGCGCAGTGAATCGGTTTGGGCCGTCACCGCGTCGTTCGGGTCAGAGGCGGCCATGGCGTCAAGTGCCACGGCGACATCGGCCACCGACCGGGCCATGGGCCCACCGGTGTCTTGCGACAGGGCAAGTGGCGCAATGCCGTCCCGGCTGAGCAGGCCCACGGTGGGCCGGAAGCCCACCAGGCCGTTGTAGGAAGACGGGATGCGGATCGAACCGCCCGTGTCGGTGCCTAGGCCAAAGACGGCGAAGTTGGCCGAGATGGAGGCGCCGGTGCCGGCACTGGAGCCGCCGGAGGCGCCGCCTGGGATGTAAGCGTTGGTGGTGGTGGCCATGGCGCTGCGGCCATCAGTGCCGAAGGCAAACTCGGCCAGGTTGGACTTGGCCAGAATGATGGCGCCTTCAGCTTGGAGTTGTTCCACCAGGAAGGCGTTGTCGGGCGAGAAGTTCTGCTCAAAGCACTTGCAGCCCATCGTGGTGGGCATGCCGACCGTGTTGTAGTTGTCCTTCACTATCACGGGGATGCCGTGCAGCAGCCCGCGCGGGCCAGTGGTGGCCCGCTCCTGGTCCAGTTCGGCCGCGATGGTCAGGGCATCGGGGTTGACGGCCAGAATCGAGGACAGTTCGGTGCCGGCAGTGTCGTTGTATTGGGCCTGGTCATAGGCCTGGATGCGGTCCAGGTAGGCCTGCGTCAACTCGACCGAAGTGAGGGTGCCGGCGGCCATGTAGCTCTGGATTTCTAGGACGGTGGCTTCGATCAGGTCGAAGTCGTCGCCATCGTCGTAGATGATGAGCTGGGACAGGGCGGCCACGTCGGCCGCGGTGATGGCGCCGTCGGCGTCGGTGTCCAGGTGGGCGATGTCGCTCCAGCCGCTGTCGCCGGTGGTGTGGCCCAGGGCGGCGGTCAGTTCGGCCAGGTCGTCGGTCCAGATTCGCTGGTCGCCGGTTAGGTCGGCAGCCACCCGGGCCGCGTCGGGGTAGACCAGCAGTTTGGTGTCGGCGCTGTCCGCGGCGCCGGCGGAGGTGGAGGCAAGGAGGCCAAGGGCGATCGCTGCCACGGACAGGCCGGCGGCGGCCCTAGTCCTGAGTTGTCGTTTCACAGTGCCGCAGTCCTTTCGGGGTGCAATTGAGGCTGGCGGCCCTCCCCGCCAGGTGACGGCCAGCGTTGGACCAGCGGAGGGTTGGCCGGGCTGGCCACCTCGCATGAGGGTGCCAGCCGTTGCTTTCGGGCGGGTTGGCGGTTTGATTCGGACAGGTTAGGCGACCGGGCCTTGCGTTGCGGCACTGTAAATTCGTTTGG
>JAISTN010000431.1 GCA_031272565.1 Bifidobacteriaceae bacterium | reverse complement strand
GGGGGCCATGGCCTCGCGCGGCAAGAAGTCATACTCGAAGGACCGCTACTTCCAGGCCGACGTGGAGTCCGATGACGCCTTGATCCCCGAGGGCATCGAGGGCCAGGTGCCGTACCGCGGCCCGTTGGCGGCGGTGGCGCACCAGTTGGTGGGTGGCCTGCACCAGTCGATGTTTTACGTGGGGGCGCGGTCGATCCCCGAGTTGCAGGCCCGCGGCCAGTTTGTGCGCATCACGCCGGCTGGCCTGAAGGAGTCACACCCGCATGACATCCAGATGGTGGTAGAGGCGCCCAACTACTACCAGCACTGACCGGCGGCAAAGACTGGGAGACCCTGACCATGGCGAAGCGGCGAATACTACCGGTGCCAGAAGCGCTGCGGCCGCTGGTGACCCTGCTGTCGCTGATCCTGGGCCTGGCGGCGGCAGTGCTGTTGATCTGGGGCATGGCGCACTTCTTCGCCTCCCACCAACGGCTGAACCAGTGGGTCATCTCCGGTGGCCTGTTCCTTCTGATCGCGGCCATCCAGTGCTGGGTGTTGCGCGTGACGTTGGGCGAAAGCTGGGCCTATGCCGCCACCGTCATGGTGGCGGTGACGTTTTTCCTTGCGGCCGTGCTGGGCCTGGCCACGGACGCGCTGGGCAACGACTTGTTCAACTTCCCGTTGGAGTCCTACTACGCCCCACAAGGCGACCTAGTCTTCAGCAAGACGGTCAACAACTATGCACCGGGCGAGTTCGCCATCAACTACGACCTGTACCTGGTGACGCCGCAGGGCGAAGAGCAGCGCCTGTCCGGCTTCATCTTGTACGGCTACCGCCTGTTCCAGTACCTGGCCTTGTACCTGTTCACCGGCTTTGTGACCCTGGTGCTGGGCCGCCGCCTGGCCAAGCAGGCCGCTGAGGCGGCTACGGCTGGTAGGGACTGACCACCACCTGGACGCGCTGGAACTCTTTGACATCGGAATAGCCGGTGGAGGCCATGGCCCGGCGCAGGGCGCCCACAATGTTGGCGGAGCCATCGGCCGACATCGACGGCCCGTACAGGATTTGTTCCATCGAGCCGATGGTGCCCACCTGGACTCGTTCGCCGCGCGGCAGCCGCGGGTGGCGAGCCTCCGCCCCCCAGTGCCAACCGCGGCCGGGGGCCTCTTCGGCCCGGGCCAGGGCGGCGCCCAGCATGACGGCGTCCGCGCCGCAGGCGATCGCCTTGACCACGTCACCGGACCGGCCCACGGCGCCATCGGCGATCACGTGCACGTAGCGGCCGC
The DNA here is from genome assembly GCA_031272565.1 of Bifidobacteriaceae bacterium. Taxonomy (GTDB): domain Bacteria; phylum Actinomycetota; class Actinomycetes; order Actinomycetales; family WQXJ01; genus JAISSX01. Next base: position 2,400 of record JAISTN010000431.1, on the reverse strand, counting down.
CCGATTCGTCCAGGTAGTCGCGGCGGGCGGCGGCGACATCGGCAATCGCGGAGGCCATGGGGGCGTGAATGCCCAATGTGACCCGGGTGGTGTGGGCCGCGCCGCCGCCAAAACCGACCAGGATGCCGGCCGCACCGGTCCGCATCAGGTGTAGCGCGGCCGTGTAGCTGGCGGCCCCACCGACTATGACCGGCACATCGAGTTCGTAGATGAAGCGCTTCAGGTTGAGCGGCTCGGCGCCGGATGAAACGTGCTCGGCGGAGACGGTGGTGCCGCGGATGACGAACAGGTCCACGCCGGCATCGACCACCGTGCGCCACAGTTCCTGGGTCCGCTGCGGTGACAGGGCCCCGGCCACGGTCACCCCGCCGGCCCGGATTTCCGCCAGCCGCTGGGTGATCAGTTCAGGCTTGACCGGTTCGGCATAGATCTGCTGCAACCTGGCCACGGCCTCCTCCGCTTCCAGGGCGGCGATCTGCTGGAACAACGGTTCGGGGTCGTCATAGCGGGTCCACAGGCCCTCCAGATCCAGCACGCCGAGGCCGCCCAGCCGGCCCAGTTCGATGGCCGTGGCGGGGCTCATGACGGAGTCCATGGGGGCCGCCAGGATGGGGGTACCAAAGTGGTAGGCGTCGATTTGCCAGCTGACCGACACTTCCTGGGGGTCGCGCGTGCGGCGCGAAGGCACCACCGCGACATCGTCCAGGGAATAGGCCCGCCGGCCGAGCTTGCCCCGGCCAATCTCAATCTCGTTGCTCACGGTCACCAAGCCTACCCACCGGCGCGGGCCTCCTCTAGATTGTCAGAAGCTTCTGCCACAGTGGTATCAGAGAGCTTAGGCGCAGAAAGGATGCACGATGGCGTTGCAGGGCTGCCCGGTGTTGGGCTTTGACACAGAGACCACCGGGGTAAGCACGGATCAGGACCGGATTGTCACCACCGCATTGGTGGCGCGGGCGGCGGATGGCACGGTCACGGAACGGACTTGGCTGATCGACCCGGGGGTGGAGATTCCGCCGCCGGCCCAGGCCGTCCATGGCATCACCACCGAGTATGCCCGGCAGCACGGCGCCGCACCGGAGGTGGCGCTGGAGGAGATCGCGGCGGCCCTGGCGGCTGGCCTGGCGGCGGGCGTGCCGGTGCTGGCCTTCAACGCCTCCTATGACCTGCGCATCATCGAGGCGGACTTGGCCCGCCGCGGCCTGCCCACCTTGGCCCAGCGGTTGGGGCGGCCGGTGGCGCCAGTGATCGACCCGCTGGTAATTGACCGCGGGGTGGACCGCTACCGCAAGGGCAAGCGCAAGCTGGCGGATCTGATGAGCGTCTACCGGGTGGCGCCCAGCGACCACCTGCATGATGCGCTGGAGGACGTCCGCCAGGCCATCGCCGTCTTCGACGCCATCGCCGGCGCCTACCCGGAGTTGAATGCCATGGACCTGGCCAAACTGCACGCTTGGCAGGCCGCTAAACACCGCGAGTGGGCCACCAATTTCAACTCGTGGTTGGCCAAGCAGGGCCGGGTGGCGGATGTCGACCCGGAGTGGCCGTAGAATCGCCGCGAGACGGGGATAGACAGTCCCCTGGCGGGCCCGTGTTTGACCAACACGGCCAAGCTATCAAGGAGTGGGACCATGCCTGAAAGTGCCATCTCAATCACCGGTCTGACCAAGGCCTTTGGTCAAGTGCGGGCCCTGAACGGCGTTGACCTGGCGGTCCAACCGGGGGAGATCTACGGCTTCATCGGCCCCAACGGAGCCGGCAAGTCGACCACCATCCGAGTGGCCTTGGGCATCTTGAAGGCCGATGCCGGCCGGGTCACCATCTTTGGCCAGGACGCCTGGCGGGAGGCGGTGGCGATCCACCGCCGCCTGTCCTACGTGCCCGGGGACGTCAACCTGTGGCCCAACCTGACCGGCGGCGAAGTGATTGACCTGCTGGTCCGGATGAAAAAGAACGGCGACCGGCAATACCGCCAAGACCTGATCGAACGCTTCGAGTTCGACCCGTCCAAGAAGTGCGACACCTACTCGAAGGGTAACCGCCAGAAGGTCGCCCTGATAGCGGCCTTTTCCACCGATGCCGACCTGTACATCCTGGACGAGCCGACATCGGGCCTAGACCCCCTGATGGAACTGGTCTTCCGGGACTGCGTGCGCCGGGTGGCCGCCCAAGGCAAGACGGTCTTCCTGTCCAGCCACATCCTGTCGGAGGTGGAGCAGTTGTGCGACCGCCTTTCGATCATCCGGCAAGGCGTGATCGTGGACACCGGTTCGCTGCGCGAGATGCAACACCTGACCCGCAACCAGGTCCATGCTGAGGCCCCTGGGCCGCTGGACGGGCTGGCGGGGCTGGCCGGGGTGCATGACCTGGAAATCAAGCCCGGTGAGGCCTCCTTCCACC
>JAISTN010000425.1 GCA_031272565.1 Bifidobacteriaceae bacterium | reverse complement strand
GATCAGCAGCGAACTGACCGCCACCGTCACCAGGGCGCCGCCCAGCCAGTCGACCGTGGCGTTGGGCCGCTTGCGGAACGGCACCTTGAGTTGGAACTGCAGCACCCCGCCAGCCAGGACGGCGAACGGCACGGCCGACCAGAAACACCATTCCCAGCCCAGCCACGAGGTGTCGACAATGAAGCCGCCCACCAGGGGGCCCACCACGGTGGCGGTGGCAATGGTGGCGCCGGTGTAGGCCATGTAGCGGCCGCGCTGTTTGGGCGGAATGATCGAACCGATGATGGCCTGGGTCAGGGACATCATGGCCCCTAGGCCAACGCCCTGGATGGCCCGGAAGCCGATCAGGAAACTGGTGGCGTGGGCGTCGCCGCCAATCAGGTGGGCGGCGCCGGCCAGGGCGGAACCCAAGATGAAGAAGGCCAAGCCCACCAGCAGCAGGGTCTTCTTGTTGAACAGGTCTGCCAGTTTGCCCCAGATTGGGGTGGAGGCGGTGGAGGCCAACAGCGTCGCCGTCACAATCCAGGTGTACTGCTGTTGGTTGGAACCCAGGGTGGCACTGATGGTGGGCAGGGCGTTGGCTACCACGGTGCCAGCCACGTTCGACACGAACATGGCCAGCAGCAGGCCGGACAGCACCTGGAGGATTTGCCGGTGGCTTAGCTGGGGGTATTCAGGTCCGGTGGTGGTGGGTGTCACGGGCATACGCTACCCCTTCTGTCTTGGGACTTGGTGGCCCGTCTGGTGCCCGATGCCGTCCGCGCCAGCGGGTGACGGCGTGGCCGCCGTGGGTTCGCCCGGTTTCGCGCCGCCCGCTGCCATGTGGCACAATGTCCGGTTGGCGCCAATCGGGCCGCGCACCTGCCGTGGGGGGTTGTGATCCCAGGCCTGGGTGGGCGCCATCGGACATAACTTGCGGCCTGTCTGGCCGCCCGATTTGCCCCTGACCTGCGGCAAGGGGCAGGAAGAATGAGCCATGCAGCGCCTTGACGCGATCGATGCCCCTTCGTTGAAGAAGGATATTCCCCCGTTCCGCCCCGGTGACACCGTCAGGGTGCACGTCAAAGTGGTGGAAGGTAGCCGCTCCCGGGTCCAGGTCTTCCAGGGTGTGGTGATCGCCCGGGATGGCGAGGGCGTGCGGGCCACCTTCAAAGTGCGCAAAGTCTCATTTGGCGTGGGTGTGGAGCGGACCTTCCCGCTGCACGCGCCGTCCATCGACAAGATCGAGGTCGTGTCGTTGGGCGATGTCCGCCGCGCCAAGCTGTACTACCTGCGTGAGCGCCGCGGCAAGGCCGCCAAGATCCGTGAGCGCCGCGAGCGCCAGGGCGTCAGCGCCGCGGCCGTAACGGCGGAGGCCGCTGCTGCCGAAGAGGCCGCCGCGACCGAATCCGCCCTTGAGGCGGCCGCCGAGATTGCCGAGACCGCCCCGGAGACGCCGGCGGCCGAACCGGCCGAGGCCTGATCACGCCGTCGCTGGACCTGGAGCGGTCCTTGTTGGCGAGCCACCGGTTGGTGGCCGGCATGGATGAGGTGGGGCGCGGTGCCCTGGCCGGGCCGGTCACCGTGGGTGTGGTCTGTGTCGACGCGAGCACGCCCCAGCCGCCGCCCGGGCTGAATGATTCGAAACGTTTGACGCCTGCCGCCAGGGAACGTCTGGTGCCGCTGCTGGAGGCTTGGGGCGCCGCCTGGGCGTTGGGCTGGTCTGGCGCCGATGAAGTTGACCGCCACGGCCTGGTGGCTGCCTTGCGCCTGGCCGGCCGGCGGGCCTTGGAGCAGTTGCCGCAGGCCCCCGGCGTGATTGTGTTGGACGGCCACCATGACTGGTTGAGCGCCCCGGCGGCCAACCTGTTTGACCAGCCGGAGGCGGATCCGTGGCGGGTTCACCTGAAGGTCAAGGCCGATGCCGCGTGTGCCTCGGTGGCGGCGGCCTCCGTCTTGGCCAAGGTGTCCCGGGACGCGGTGATGTCCCAGTTGCACCTGGAGCACCCCGGCTACGGTTGGGACCACAACAAGGGCTACGGGGCGCCGGACCACCTGGCGGCGTTGCAGGCGTTGGGGCCGTGCGAGCGGCATCGGCGGTCTTGGGCGTTGCCGGAGGTTCAGTCCCAGGAAGACGTGAGAAGCTAAGCCATGGTTCATGATCCGGTGGCGGCAATTCAGAGGAGAGCGATGGTGAAAGTGCCCGCCGGGCAGCCGGTCGCCCCCGGAGAGGCGTCCTGTGGCTTGGCCTGAGAATGACGCTGCGCGGCCACCCGTGTCGTCGCAGCTACCCGAGACACCTGTGACGGGGTTGGACTCGGTTGCGCCGGCGGCCGCCGGTGCCGCTGACGCCGCCCATGCCGGCGAGGCCGCCGACGCCGCCCAGGCGTCCCCGGCTAGCGGGCGGCATCGGGCACCGGAGGACAAACCGTCCGAGGCGAAGTCCGGCGTGCCGCACAGCCGCCGGGAAGCGGCCGAACTGCGCGAACAAGAACCCAAGCGCAAGTTCCGGCGGGCCGCGGCCGACATCGGCTTCGTGGTGGTGGCCGCCCTGGTGCTGTCGTTCCTGCTCAAGACCTTCCTGATCCAGAGCTTCTACATTCCATCCGGCTCGATGGAGCCGACTTTCCAGTTGAACGACCGAGTGCTGGTGACCAAGCTGGCGCCCAAACTGCTGGACCTGCACCGCGGCGACGTGGTGGTGTTCCGCGACCCGAACCACTGGGTGGCCCAGACCAACCAGGACAGCCGCAACCCGTTGGTCCGGGCGCTGCACAAGGCGGCCGAGGTGGTTGGCTTGGCGCCGTCTTCATCGGACGAATACCTGATCAAGCGGGTGATCGGGCTGCCGGGCGACCGGGTGGCCTGCGGCGGCAGCGGCCAACCGGTGACGGTCAACGGGGTGGCCATCAGCGAACCCTACATTGCGGCCGGGGCGGCGCCATCGGAGGAGGCCTTCGACGTGGTGGTGCCCGATGGCGCCATCTGGGTGATGGGGGACAACCGGGACCATTCGGCGGATTCGCGCAAGCACCAATCGGAGGCGTTGGGGGGCGCGGTGGCGTTGTCGAATGTGGTGGGTGTGGCCCAGTTGCGGACTTGGCCGCTCAGCCGGCTGGGTGTATTGAAGAACCCGGCGGACGTGTTCGCCGCGGTGCCGGACCCGGTAGCGAAGGAGTCACAGTGAACGCAGAAGATCTTGAAGCCTATGAGGCCGAGGCGGAGTTGGCGCTGTACCGGGAGTACCGCGACGTAGTCAATCTGTTCAGCTATGTGGTGGAGACCGAACGGCGTTTCTACCTAGCCAATCATGTTGACCTGCAGGTGCGTTCGGCTGGGGGCGAGGTCTTCTTCGAGGTCGCCCTGGCGGACGCCTGGGTGTGGGATGTCTACCGTTCGGCGCGGTTTGTGCGGTCGGTGCGGGTGGTGACCTTCAAGGACGTCAACATCGAAGAACTGTCCAAGTCAGAGATATCGCTGCCGTAGATTCCGTAAAGTTGTCTTGATGAGTCTGAACGGCGGAGCACAACACGGAGCGCTGCCGGCTAGGAAGCCGGCCACTCCGGCCTCGACCGTTACCCGGGGGCTGGCGGAGTTCGGGTTCCTGATCCTGCTGGTGATAGTGCTGTCCTTCATCCTGAAGACGTTCTTCATCCAGTCCTTCTACATCCCGTCCACCTCAATGCTGCCCACCCTGGAGGAAAACGACCGGGTGATCGTGACCAAACTGGCGCCCAACATCCTGGACCTGCACCGGGGCGACATCGTGGTGTTCCATGACCCGGGTGGGGATACGCCTGGCGATCCCACGGATGATTGGGGCACCCAGGGGGCGGACCTGCCGGACCGGGACGGGATTGGTGCCTTCATTCACGGCGTGGCCCAGGCGTTGGGCCTGGCGCCGCAAAGCTCGGAGGAGTTCTTGATCAAGCGGGTGATCGGCCTGCCGGGCGACCACATCACGTGCGAGGGCAACGGCGCGCCCTTGGTCATCAACGGGGCCGCCATCGATGAGAGTTTCTACATCCAGCCTGGTTCGAACCCGTCGACCCAGCCGTTCGACGTGGTAGTGCCAGATGGGGCCATCTGGGTGATGGGCGACAACCGCGACGGTTCATGGGATTCGCGCTTTCACCAGGAGCAGGCCCTGAAGGGCGCGGTCTCGATCGACGATGTGGTTGGGGTGGCTCAGGTCCGGTCTTGGCCGTTCAGCCGTTTCGCCCTGCTGAAGAATCCGGCCAAGGTCTTCGCGACGGTTGGGGAACCGGTCGCGGCTACCTGACCAGCCGCTGTTGCCAGTCAGCCGGGGGTTGAGGGCCGGTCCCTTGGCGGGCTACCCCGGCGGTGGCAGAATGCGGATATGGATTCGCCCCTCCAGTTCTCCGATGCCGAGTTGGGCCAGTGGGACGGCCAAGCGGCCCAAACCATGACCGAAGTGGTCGCCAGCGTGGGCGATGGCGTGCGCAGCTACTACGCCCGGGGCCGCTGCCCCCGGTGTGACCACGCGACGGTTGCCTACGGCGTGCTGGACTCGGTGGTGCTGCGCGGCTCCAATGCCGGTGGCGCGACGTGGGGCGGCGGCCACCTGGAGGCCGGTTGGGTTCCCGGCCGGCCGGTCCAACTCCAACTGCGGTGCAACTGCGATCACACCCACCCGGACGGTCCCGAAGGGATCAAGGGCTGCGGCGCCGAGTTCAACTTGACCACTCAAGCCAGGCAGGCCATCACGCCATGACCGAACTAACCGGCCCTGTCCCCATGTCCGCGTCTGGTCCGCTCCGCCCGCAGGAGCAGGCCGCCGTGGACGCCTTCCGTGACCGTCAAAATGAGGCCATCCACAAGGGCGCCAGCGCCTGGCGCCTGGGTGTGACGGCGGTGTTGACCTTGGCCGGCGGCGGCGTGGGCCTGTCCGCCCGGTCGACCCTGGCTGCGGCCTCAACGGCGTGGCGGGCCACCACGGCTGTCATCCTGGCGGCAGGCGTGCTGCTGGGTGTGGTGTCGTTGATCATCGCGCTGACGGCCGAATCGGGTGCCGGCCACGGCAGCGTTTCCGACCAGGCACTGATGGAACTGGGTGGCCCGCGGGCGGCCGAAACCCGCCAGGCCGCGCAGGTTGCCGCCCGGGTGCGCCGTTCCCAGCACTGGGCCATTGCCGCCGCTCTGGCGCTGGTGACTGCTCTGACGCTGGTCTTGGTTGCCCCCAGCGCCAAGCCCAAGCTGGTGGTGTACCACGATGGCACGAAGACCTGCGGCAGCGTGCTGTCTGCCGACCAGGGCGTGTTGCGGTTAGGGG
>JAISTN010000422.1 GCA_031272565.1 Bifidobacteriaceae bacterium | reverse complement strand
GGGTCCCCGGCCGCCAGCGCGCTGGCGGCCGGCCCAAGGCGCGCCGGGTCCAGCCCCAGCGCCTGGTGGATAAACGCCGGCGAATCCGCCAAGCCCCACAACAAGCCGGTGCGGAGCTGTTCCGCCTGAGCCGGCGTGGTGGCCAACTGGATGTAGAAGGCCAGCTCAATGTCACGCTCCGACCGGGCCAGCGCCGTCACCTCGTCCAACACCGCCAGGGGAATGCCGCCCAGAAAGACGCCATCGGCTAGCTGCGAGGCGAGGCGGTGGAAAGCCCGCCCCCGCGAACCAACAAAGACCCTGAGGTCCGGCCGGGTGAACGGGTCCGGGCCTGGCTGGTAGCCAGGCCCGGCCTGGCCCCGCGCTACCGCCCGCACGGTTTGGACGGCGCGCTTCACGGTCCGCACCGGCTGGGGCCGGCCGGCCCCAGCCGGCCCCAGGGCCAATTGCCCGCCAGGGCCCAGCGCCAAGGTCATGCGCCCGCCGGACAGTTCATCCACCGTCATCGCCTGGGCGGCCGTAATCATAGGGTGGCGCAGGTAGGGGTTAGTGATGGCGATCCCCAAGCCAATCCGCTGGGTCACCCCAGCCGCCGCCGCCAGCACCCCGAACGGGTCACGGGCCGGGCCTTCGTCGCCCAGCCAGTATTCATCCAGGCCGGCCTGTTCCGCCCGCCGGGCCGCCCCCACCAGGGCGGGGGCGGCCACGGACGGGAACAACCAGACACCACGCCGGGGCCGGCCAGCGCCAACACCCGCGGTCACTTGGGCACGGCCTTCAAGGCGTGTCGCTCCGGGATGGGCGTGCGCAAGCCCAGCCCCGTGGCCACCCGGTTGGTGTAGGCGTAGTAGGCCACCAGGTTGTTCAAGGCCACCACATCGCCATCGGACAAACCGGCCGCCCGCAGCCGCTGGATGTCTGCCTCGGTGGTGTCCCCCGGGCGGGCCGCCAACACGGCCGTGTAGTGCAATACGGCATCCAGCCGCTCATCCCCCGTTTGGGCGTCGAACGGGTTGGCCACCGCCTTGGCCACCACCGCGGGGTCAGCCCCCAGCGCCTCCAAACCCAACTGGGCGCCGGAAGCACAGTGTGTCGTCTGGTTCAAGGTCGAGGTGACATAAACCACCAGCTTCTGTTCCAACGGGGTCAACCCCTGAATCGAGGCCTCGACCGTCTTGTAGGTCTGCAGGCGCAGCAACACCAGGTCCGGGTGGAGGGACCCAAGCTGGGTGTATTCGGTCACCTCACCCAGCGACTTGGCCTGCCAGCCGTAGGCGGCAGCCAATTCGCCAGTGGCATCTTCAGGCGCGATGGTCTGCACCCACGCCTGGGGGCGAATGATGCTCACGGCCGGGCCTACAGGTGCAGATCTGGGTCGATGAACTCGTTGGTGGCGAAGTCCTCCGCCGTCAAGTCCGCCGAGATCTCAATCCCTGACGCCGCCAACGCTTCACGCAACTCCGGCAGGAAGTCGTTGAACCGCTGCAGCGGCAGCGAACCGTAGGCGCCGTCCTCACCGTTGGCAATGAAACCGTCCTGCACCAGCGTGGGCGCCGCCCAGGCCAGCAGTTCAGGGCTCAACTCCCAGCCGGAACCGGTGAACCCGGCCGCGGTTTCAACCAGCGCCGCGTTGCCGTCGCTGGGGTCGTTGGCGTAGTCGATGCCGGCCTGCTGGAACAGCGGCACCAACAGGCTCAGGCACTCACGGTTGGCCTCCAGGCGGTCTTTGCGGATGGAGAACTGGTGGTACAGCGCCGGGTATTCGTCCCCCACCAGCACGTACTTGACCGGCTTGTTCCACTCCGGCAGTTCGTACTGGTACTGGTAGACCTCCGAGGTCAAGTAGCCCTGCTGCACCACATTGCCGTCCTCCTGGACAAAGCGGGCCGGGGTGCCCTGGTAGGACTTGTCGATCTGGTCTTCGCTCAGCAGGCCGCGTTGCAACAGCACCGCCAGGTAGGGCGCGGATTCGACCGTGATGACGGTCACGCCGGCATCGCGGATGTCCTCCAGCGACTGGAAGTCCCAGTCCTCATTGCCCCAGTAGAACACCAGCGGCACCTTCTGCAGCGGCGTGAAGACAGCCACGGTGGGGAACTCGACCGCGTTTTCCGCATCCTGCTCCGTCGAGGTGACGGCCAGCAGAATCGAATCGTCCTTGTACAGCAGCGAGGTCGAGGACTGGAAGCCAACCGCGCTGCCGCCGGAGTGGACCGACAGCGTCACGCCTGTGTCCCCGATCTCACCCGAATAGCTGAACGTGTCTGGGTCGACATCGCCGCCCGAACCGATCAACTGGAACAAGAAGCCATAGTCGGCTTGCGGCCACCAGTCGAGTTGCACGTCAACCCGCTCGCCGCAGGCTGCCAGCAGGCTGGGGGCGGCCGGCTCTTCTGGGGCCTCGGCCGTCACGCCGGCGGTAGCCTCGCTGGTCGCTTCGGTGGTGGTGCCGGTGGTGGTGGCATCGGTGGCGGCCTGGTCGTCCTTCCCGGAGCAGGCCGCAGCCGTCAAGGTCAGGGTCGCGGCCGCTACCAGGGCGGCCCAACGGCGGGTTGTAGACATGATGTGTACCTTTCTTAATTGGTGCGAGTTGCGCTAGGTCTGGTCGGGGGGTGGATAGGTGGCCCGCGGCGGGGTTGCCAGCGGCGCCAGGGTCGTTTCCGTCCGGGTCCGCGCGACTAGGCGGCCAGCCTTGAAGACCAGCCGGTCAGGCGGGGCGAACGCGATCAGTTCTTGAACGGTGGCGGCCTTGGCCACCAGCAGGTCGGCCGGCCCGCCCGGCGCCAGCCGCACCGGCGGCAGACCCAGAGCGGCCCGGGCTCCGGTGGTGACCAGTGTCAGCGCCTGGTCCAAGTCCAGGTGGGCGCCGGCCACCAGCAGCGAGGCCGTTTCCAGCGGATCGGCCCGGGACACCAGGTTGAAGGCGTCCCCCACGTTGTCGCCGCCGCCCGCTCCTGTCACGCCGGCCTTGAGCAAGTCCCGCACGGCGGTGATGCCGCGCG
>JAISTN010000363.1 GCA_031272565.1 Bifidobacteriaceae bacterium | reverse complement strand
CCCCACCGGCCAATTCCAGCACCCAAGCCTCCCCGCGGGCCCGGCCGTGCCCCGGCCCGGTAGGCTTGGGTCATGGCCGCACCCGCCCTGTCCATTGCTCCGACGGTGGCCGCACCGGGCCCACCGCGGGTGACGGTGCCGGCACGGCCGTTCGGCATGTTCCAGGCGCAACCGTTCCCCATGATGGCCATGGCGGCACCAGTTTCCGGCCTGGTGATAGGCGGGCACCCAGCCACGGCGGGCACGGCCACGGCGGCTGAGGTGGCGGCCCAGGTCAAGGCCGCTCAAGCGGCGGCGGCCACCCGGCCGGTCCAGCCCAGGCGCAAGGGCGGGTCGCGCAGTGGCGGCGGCGCCAAGCGGGCGGCTCAACAAGCCCGGCCGGCGCCGGCCCAAGCCGCGGCCCCACCACCAGCGCAGCCGGCACCGCCCGCGGTCTATTCGGGACGCGGCCCCGCCCCCCAGGTGGTCCAATACCCGGCTCAAGTGGTCTACCAGGGTGTGGTGGCAGTGCCGGCCAGCCCGGCCCAGCCGGGCGGGGCAGCCCGCGGCGGCGTCCCGGTGCCGGTGGTCTACCAGGCGACAGCGCCCGGCGGCCAATACCCGGCCCAGCGGGCGTACCCGGCAACAGCCTCCAGGGCGGGCCAAGCTAGGCCGCGCCCGCCCGCCCGCCCCAATCAACCAGCCAAGAAGTCCGGTGCTGCCGTGGGCGTGGGCCTGTTCTGGATGGCGTTGGTGATTTTGGGCATGGTGGCTCAGGCGTTCCTCCGCTAGACCAAACCCGGCAGGCGGGCTCCAATCCAGTTAGCTCGCCCCACCCCGGCGGGCGCCAGCGGGCACCTACCGCACGGGCGTCAGGGTCAAGCCCCGGTCCGAGCCTTCCGGCGCCCGGTCCACCTGGACCGTGTCGCCATCGTGCACCGCGCCGGCCAGCAACTCCTTGGCCAAGGCGTCGCCCACCTCGCGCTGCAGCAGCCGGCGCAAGGGCCGGGCGCCAAACGCCGGGTCGTAGCCCTCCAATGCCAGCCAGTCGCGGGCCGCCGTGGACACTTCCAGGTGCAGTCGCCGCGCCTCTAGCCGCCGGTTCAGCGCCTCCACCTGTAGGTCAACGATCTGGCCAATCTCAGCCAAGGTCAGCGCGTCGAAGACCAGCACGTCGTCCAGCCGGTTCAAGAACTCCGGCTTGAAGGCGGCCCGGACCGCCTGCATCACGGCCTCGCGCTGGTCTTGCGGGTCCATGGTCAAGTCGACCAGGTACTGGGAGCCCAGGTTGGAGGTCAGCACCAAGATCACGTTGCGGAAATCGACCGTGCGGCCTTGGCCGTCGGTCAGGCGGCCGTCATCGAGCACCTGCAGCAGAATGTCGAACACCTCCGGATGGGCCTTCTCCACCTCATCCAGCAGCACCACCGAATAGGGCCGGCGGCGCACCGCCTCCGTCAGCTGGCCGCCCTCCTCATAGCCCACATAGCCGGGGGGAGCACCCACCAGGCGGGCCACCGAGTGCTTCTCCGAATACTCCGACATGTCGATCCGCACCATGGCCCGTTCGTCGTCGAACAAGAAGTCCGCCAGGGCCTTGGCCAGTTCTGTCTTGCCCACGCCGGTGGGGCGGTTCGGGTCGCTGATGCCGGCCCGGGCCCGGCGGACGGCATCGGACACCGCCGTCACCGCCTTGGATTGGCCAATCAGCCGTTCACCGATCACCTGCTCCATGCGCAGCAGCTTGGTGGTTTCGCCCTCCAGCAGCCGGCCGGCCGGAATGCCGGTCCAAGCTGAGATCACTTCCGCGATCTCATCTGGGCCCACCTTGTCGGCGATCATCGGCGCCGGCTGCCCGGCTGTGGCCTGCGGGATGCCTCCGGCCGGCGTGGCGGCCTCGGCATGTTCGGCCGCCGCCAGTTCTTTTTCTACCCCTGGCACCTCACCGTACAGAATCCGGGAGGCGGTGGCCAGGTCGCCTTCCCGTTGGGCTTTATCGGCTGCCGAGCGCAGCTCGTCCAGCTTGGCCTTCAAGTCGCCCACCCGGTTGTGGCCGGCCTTTTCTTGTTCCCAGCGGGCCTTGAGGGCGTTCAGGTCTTCAGTCTTGTCGGCCAGATCCGTCCGCAGCCGGGCCAGGCGCTCCACCGAAGCCGCGTCATCGGCCTTTTCAAGCTGCAGTTCCTCCATTTTGAGGCGATCCACGGCCCGCTGTAGCTGGTCGATCTCCACTGGCGAAGAATCCAGTTCCATGCGCAGCCGCGAGGCGGCCTCGTCAACCAGGTCGATCGCCTTGTCCGGCAGTTGGCGCCCGGAGATGTAGCGGTCAGACAGGGTGGCCGCCGCCACCAACGCCGAATCGGAGATGCCTACCTTGTGGTGGGCCTCATAGCGGGGCGCGATGCCGCGCAGAATCGCGATGGTGTCTTCCACCGACGGTTCGCCCACAAAGACCTGCTGGAAGCGGCGCTCAAGCGCCGGGTCCTGTTCGATCCGCTCGCGGTATTCGTCCAGAGTGGTGGCGCCCACCAGGCGCAGTTCGCCGCGGGCCAGCATGGGTTTTAGCATGTTGCCGGCGTCCATGGAGCCTTCCGCTGCCCCGGCGCCTACCACGGTGTGCAGTTCGTCGATGAATGTGATGACTTCGCCTTCGGAGTTCTTGATCTCCTCCAGTACGGCCTTGAGGCGTTCCTCGAACTCGCCGCGGTACTTGGCCCCGGCCACCATGGAGCCCAGGTCAAGGGCGATCAGGTGCTTGTTCTTGAGCGATTCGGGCACGTCCCCCGCCACGATCCGCTGGGCCAGGCCTTCCACCACGGCGGTCTTGCCGACACCCGGTTCGCCAATCAGCACCGGGTTGTTCTTGGTCCGCCGGGCCAGCACCTGGACCACGCGGCGGATCTCCTGGTCCCGCCCAATCACCGGGTCCAGCTTGCCTTCCCGGGCCTGTTCGGTCAGGTCGATGCCGTACTGGCCGAGTGCGTCGAAGGTCCCTTCCGGGTTGGCGCTGGCGACCTTTTGCCCGCCTCTGACCTGGGGCAGCGCCTGTTCCAGGGCGGCGGGGGTGGCGCCGTGGCTGGTCAGCAGGCCGGCCGCCTGGCCGTCGCCTTGGGCCAGGCCAATCAACAGCACTTCGGCTGAAACGTGGCTGTCGCCTAGCGAAGCGGCCAGTTTCTGGGCGCCGTCCAGGGCCGTCACTAGGCTGCGGGCCACCTGAGGGCCGGTGGCGGTGGCCGATGTCGCCTGGGGCAGCTTGGTCAAGGCCACCCGGGTAGCAGTGCCGATGCCGGGCAGGTCGGCTCCGGCGGCTTCCAGCAGCTTGATGGCCAGGCCGGTCTGGTCGGCCAGCAGGGCGTTCAGCAGGTGCAGCGGCTCAACTTGCGGGTTGCCGGCGGCCGAGGCCTGCTGGATGGCGTCGCTCAGGGCGGTGCGGGCTTTGGTGGTCAGTTTTTCGGTGTCCATGGTGGCCTCCTCAGGTGGAGGAGAGGTGTCCTTTCCTGGTGTGGGGTGGCCGATGTCGGCCAAACTTGAGTCTACTACGCTCAACTTTCAATTACAACGGCTCCCAGAGGTCCGCTATTCCCGCCTCTCGGCACCATTATCACCTCCCCGGCAGGCCCCTCCGCTGGGCCCAAAGTGGCCACCTTGGACCTGGACCCGGTTGGCCAACCCCGGGGCACCAGTGGCCACCTTGGACCTGGACCCGGATGGCCACCTCCAGGCGCCGCGGCGGAAACTACGCATGGGGAGGGGTCCCCAGGGAGTTGTCCCCACAGACAAGCCGCCGCCAGACCGCTAACCTCAATGTTGATGGCCGCAATGCCGCAGGAGACAGCAGAAAGGTGCCCCCAATGACTCGCCACACCAACCCAGGTTCCAGCCCGCGCCACACCGGCTTGATCAGGCGCCGCCTGGCGCCCCTGGCCCTGTTGGGGGTGCTGGCCTTGTCCTTGACCGGCTGCATGAAGATGGCAGCCAACTTCACCATCAACGCGGATGATTCGGTGGACGGCGACATGGTCTTGGCCATGGAGGACGCCAGCATGGCCGAGTTCGCCGCCCTGATGGGCACCGACGTGGATGGCATGTGGAGCATGATGGGCTACGACAGCATGGACGCCTACCTGGATGCGGCGGCAAGTGAAATGGATGAGGCCTTCACCGGCTACGAGGCCTACGCCCAAGACGGCTACACCGGCCGGCGCTACCTCATGGAGGGCCTGACGCTGAACGACATCGGCGGGGGGGCCCAGGGCGACTTGTCGATCACCCGCAGCGGTGACGAGTATCACCTGGACGGTGTGCTCGATATGGGCTCCGAGATGGAAGACGCCTTTGCTGAGGCCGCCGCTCTGGGCTCTTCGATGACCGAAATGCTGGAGTCCATGAGCTTCGAATTCTCCTTCACCTTCCCCGGCCCCGTGCTCAGCGGCAGCGGCGTGATCAGCGGTAACACCATCACCTTCCCCATCTCGCTGACCGGTGCCACCACCATGACGGCGGTGGCGCAGGCCGATCCGAACGCGGCACCGCCCACCCAGGCGACGGAAACCCCCACGGATGAGCCCACCGAAACCACCACGGCCGAACCGACCGATGAGCCCACCGAAGATCCCACCGTGGACCAGACTCCAACCGAGACGCCCACGGAGGACGACTCGCCAGTGGCCACCGGCGAAGATGACGACGAAGCTTCGCCAACGGCCGATGCCGCGGGCGGCAAGGACGCGGACAAGGGTGGCTTCCCGTGGCTGTGGGTTGGCATCGGCGCCGGCGTGGTGGGCGTTGGCATCATCGCCACCGTGCTGATCATGTCCGGCCGCAAGCGCCAGGCTGCCACGGCGACCGCCTACCCGGCCCCGGGTGGCTACGGCCAGGCGCAGGCCCCCTACCAAGCCCAGCAGCCATATGCCCCGGCGCCGCAGTACACGCCCAACCCGTACACCCCCTCGACCCAGCAGATGCCGCCGGTGGCGCAGACACCGCCGCCGGCGTCCGCCCCGCCGGTGGCGCCCACCCAGCTCAGCGCGCCGGTGGTGCAGGGGCAGTACCCGGGCCAGATGCCGCCGGTCCAGCCGACGCAGCAGATGCCGCGGGTTGACCCGAACCAGCCTTGGCCACGCCAGTAGGCTGTCAGCCCAGATCCACCGATTCTCAGCTACCGAGCAGCCCCATCTGGGCCCGCTGGCGGCGTTGGCGGCGCTCAGCAGGCCTCCAGCCTGCCATCGCGTCGCCATCTTGCCACCACACCCACCTGGTGCTGCTCACCACGCCGATAATCGGTGGATCAGGCCTTGAGCCCAACCAGCCAGGAGGCCAAACCTAACGGCTAAGCCAAGAGAGCGCGGACGTCATCGGCGGTCAAGGCGCCGCTGAAGGCTCCCTCCGCGTCCAAGACGGCGTCAAACAAGGCGGCCTTGCGCGCCTTCAAGGCCATCACCTTGTCCTCGATGGTCCGCCCGGCCACCAACCGGAAAACCATCACATTACGGGTCTGGCCAATCCGGTGGGTGCGGTCGATCGCCTGGTTCTCGGTGGCCGGATTCCACCACGGGTCCAGCAGGAAAACGTAGTCCGCCTCCGTCAGGTTGAGGCCAAAGCCGCCGGCCTTCAAGGAAATCAAGAAGACCGGCGCGGCGCCCTCCTTGAAGCCCTGGATCACGGCCGTGCGGTTGGTGGTGGAACCATCCAGGTAGGCGAACTCCAGGCCCTCGGCCCGCAACCGGTTCTGGGCCTTGGCCAGGTAGCTGGTGAACTGGGAAAAGACCAGAGCGCGGTGCCCGCCCGCCGCCACCTCCGCCAACTGCTCCATCAGCACGTCCAGCTTGGAGGACGGCACGCCGGCCAGGTCCGGATCCACCAGTGAGGCGTCCAACGCCAGGCGGCGCAGCGTGGTCAAGGACCGGAAGATGGCAAAGCGGTTGGCTTCATAATCCTCCAGCAGCCCCAGCATGCGCTGGCGTTCCCGCTGCAAGTAGGTGTCATAGACCTTGCGGTGCTTCGGATCCAGTTCCACCTCCAGGACCTGCTCCAGGCGCTCCGGCAACTCCGGCGCTACCAGTTCCTTGGTGCGGCGCATCATCACCGGCCGGACGCGGCGCCGCAGCCTGGCCAGCGCCTCTTCGCCGGCCGGGCCGCCCGCCGCGATGGGGGCGGCGTAGACCTCCTTGAACTGCTTGTGGGAGCCCAGCATGCCGGGAGCGACAATCGAAAACAC
>JAISTN010000338.1 GCA_031272565.1 Bifidobacteriaceae bacterium | reverse complement strand
CATCAGCGCTCCCCCCAACCGGAAACTTGAAGCCAACGGTCATAGGCGGCTTGGTGCCGGGCCCGTTTGGCCTGCCGTTTGGTCCGTTTGCGTCCCTGTGCTGCCCGATGCCGCTCCAGGGCGGTCGCCAAGTCCGGCAGCGGCGCGGGCACCTCGGCCGCTTGGAACCGCCCGTGGGGGTCTTCCAGCACTGCCAAGGCGTCGCTCAGGTGCCCGAGTTCTTCCATGAAGGCTTTGGCGCGGCGCCACAGCCAGCGCAAGCCGAAGAAGACCCCCACGGCCCAAGCGAGCACCAGACCCACCCAGAGCCAGAACCAGAACACGGCGCAAAGCCTACCTGTCTGCGCCTGGGATTGGCGCGTCCACGGCGGCCAAGGCGGCCGCGGCACGCTCCGCGATGGCGGTCCGGATCTCTGGCGGCGCTAGCACCTCGGCTTCTCCCCCGGCGGCCAAGGCGAACTGGATGATCCAATCGGTCTGGCCGATCCCGAGCTTCACTTGGATAGCCCCGCCGGTCAGTTCGGCCGGACCGGCCACCGGTGTTAGGGCCTCGGCCCGCCAGCGGGCCGGGGCCTGGAACAGCACATCGACCACGTAGTTGGCCCGGCCGGAAAAGCCGGACTGCTGCACCGTCACATCGGGATGACTAGAATACTGGTCACATGAGGTCGGGTTGCTGATGCGGTCTACCCGGAAGTAGCGCTCGGCATCGGCCGCCACGTCCCAGGCCGCCAACAGCCAGTGGTCCTGGTCGGTGAAGACCCACAGCGGGTCGACCCGCCGCCGGCTGGCCCGGCCCTGGCCATCCACGTAGCCGAACTCTAGGCCCCGTCCCCCGGTGATGGCCGCGCGGATGGCGGCCAGCACGGCCGGTTCGGCGGGCGCCGGCAACTCGACCTCCAGGGGGTTCGCGGGGGTGCCAAGGGCCCCGGTCAGCTTGGCCAGCGCACTGGCGGCGCCGGCCGATTCGGCCAGGGCCGGGTTGGCCATCAACGCCCGCAAGGCAGCCGCCATGGTGGTGGCCTCCAGGCGGGACAGCCGCACTGGTACGTGCAGACCCTGCGAATCGACCAGCGAGACCTCCTTCTCATCTTCCGAAAAGGCGAAGTCCAGCAGGTCGCCGCCGGCCTGGCCTGGTAAGCCCACGTCGGTCCACAACCGGTGGATGTCGGCAATGATCTTGTCCTTGCTGGTGTCGAAACGCGCCGCCAGTTCGCCTATGGTGGCCGTGCCCACCCGGTCCAGGTAGCCAACGATGGCAACCATGCGGGCCGCCCTAGCGGCCGAGGTGGTGCGGTCGCGCGGAGTCTTGGGCGGCTGGGCCGGGGCCAAGCGGACCGGCCGGTGTGAGGGCTTGCCTTGGTGGGCGGCCAGCGCCCCGGAGAGGCGCCGGCGGACGGCTGCCACCAGGTCCGGCGGCCCCAGGACGACCGCGCCGGGAGCCAGGCTGGCCAGCCGGTCGGCCACCGTGGCCTGGTCGGTGTACGGCAGTGCCAGGGCGGCATCGGACCCCGTGGCGCCTTCGGCCCGCAGAATCCGGCCCGCCGCCGGCGTCACCCGCAGCTCAGCCTGTTGCCGGCTGCCCCGGCCCATCAGGAAGGCCTGGTCGACGGCCTCCCGGCTGGGCGCGTCGAAGGCGCCAGGCTCACCCAGCCGTTTGACCTGGCCCAGAATTCTGGACAGGCGGAAAACGCGCGGCTCGCCGCGGTCACGGTCCAGGCCGGCCAGGTACCAGCCGCGGGCCGGCTTGCGCACCGCCCACGGTTCAACGGTCCGGGTGGCCACCGCGCCGGTCTTGGCGGTGCGGTACTTGAAGCTGACCACCTGGCGGTCCAGCACCGCGCGAACCAGAACCTCGACCGGCCCGCCGCCCGGTCCCTGCGCCACCAGCAGGCCGTCGGTGGCGTGGCCATGGCCGGCATCGACCCCCAAGGCCCGCAGTTTGGTCAGGGCCATGCGGGCCACCGGCGCCATGTCGGCACCCTGCCAGGCCTGGACCGCCAAGCCAATCGCCGTGTGCTCCTCGGCCGTGAATTCGATGTCTGGCATACCGTAGTTCTGCTTGATGATGCGGTAGCGGGCGGCCGGGCTGCCTGGGTCGCCGTCCACCACCAGTTCCAGGCCCATCTGCTGGCGCAGCATGTCCTTGTCGCGCTCAAACATGCGGTCGTCATCGGTGCCCGCGACGGCCATCATCTGCTGGCGGGTCAGGCCGCGGCGGGTCTCCCGCAGTGCCAAGATCAGGTTGACCAGGCGTTCGGCCGCTTCCGTGCTGCCCTTCACGCCTAACACCGTATAACGTGGACGTGTGGTGCAGCCGGTTGAGTGGGCGCGTGGCGTCGTAACGGATGTCAAGGCGGGGTCGTGGCCCGGCGTCCAACTGCTGGGCTGCGCGGTGGGTACTCGGACCATCCCCGCCCTGGCCTACACCGCCTTGGTGGGGCCGCTTGAGCCCGGCTGCGCGGTGGCGCTGAACCTGAACGCCTGGCAGTTGGGCCTGGGCACCGGCGGGCTGGGCTTTGTGGTGGCGCGGCTGGACGGGGGCGGCGGGCCGGCGGATGCCCCTGAGCCTTCGGCAATAGGCGCCGCGGTTCAGACAGGCGCCGGCGGGCCCGGTGGCATCCCACCCGACACCGGCTACCTGGTCAAGGCCCGCTACAGCCCGCTGCAAGTGGTGGCCCAAGGGGTCGATTCGCCCGGCTCGCCCCACCACGGTGTGCTGGCGCAGGCCACCGACTTGGGCGGCCTGCCGGTGGTGGTGGCAGACCTGCATTCGTCGCTGCCGGCCATCTGCGCCGGGGCTCTGGCGGCCCAGCCAGGCCTGCGCCTGGCATACGTCATGACCGATGGCGCCGCCCTGCCGCTGGTTTTCTCGAAGACGGTGGCGCGCCTGCGGGCCTCAGGCCAGCTCTGCGCCACCATTACGGCCGGTCAGGCCTACGGCGGGGACCACGAGGCAGCCAGCGTCCATTCGGCGTTGCTGGCCGCCCGGCATGTGGCCAGGGCCGATGTCGCCGTGGCCATCCAGGGGCCCGGCAACCTGGGCACCGGCACGGTTTGGGGCTTTTCCGGCGTGGCCGCAGGCGAGGCCATCAACGCCGCCGCCATCCTGGGAGGCCGCCCGGTGGGCTGCCTGAGGATCTCCGGCGCGGACCGGAGGCCCCGCCACCGCGGCCTGTCCCATCATTCGGTGACCGCCTACGGGCAGGTCGCCCTGCGCCCGGCCGATCTGGTGCTGCCCATCTTTGGCCCCGAACTGGGCCCCGAGTTGGTGTCCCTGGGCGGACAAGTGGTCGCCCAGGCGCGCTGGCTTGGCCCGCCCTGGGGCATTCACCACCTGGTCAAGGTGGCCACGGACGGCCTGCTGGAGGTGTTGCGGGCCGTGCCGGGCCTCAACACCATGGGCCGGGGCCTGGAGGATGATCCGGCGGCCTTCTTGGCCGCCGCCGCGGCGGGGCGGCACGCTGCGGCGTTGGCCGCCACCGGGTGATCCCCTGGCCGGCGGCGGAGCCGCCGGCCAGTCCCACGGCGCGCGGTAGCCAGGGCCGGCGGCGGAGCCGCCGGCCAGCG
>JAISTN010000248.1 GCA_031272565.1 Bifidobacteriaceae bacterium | reverse complement strand
GTGGTGCCGGTGTTGTCGGTGCCAGAGTCGCCGCAGGCGCTCAGACCAGTGATCAGGAGGGCCACCGCCAGTAGAGGCAGGGCCTTGCGGGTCGTCGGAAGCATCTCACTCCTTTGTGGGTCAGGCGTTGGGTCACGAGGTGTCTCGCTGGCATCAGTGTAAGCGCTTACATTACGAAATGCAAGCGCTTACATGGGACGGCTTCCCCGTACCAAGTTTGTCATGCGCCAAGTTGCCCCGCGCCTGCCCTTCGACCCGCCCTCAAGGCCGGGCCACGACATCGAGCACCACCTGCTCAAACGGTGGTTGAACCCGGATCCACCGCTTCTCAGCTACCGAGCAGCCCCATCTAGGCCCGCTGGCGGCGTTGGCGGCGCTCAGCAGGCCTTTGACGGTAGGGGAGGTGAGGGATCAGTAGTAGCGGTCCACTACCTCGGTGGCGACCTTAGCCCAGCGGAACAGATTGTCCGGGCGCCGTCCCACGGTGGAGATGTCCTTCAGCACAAACTCGTAGGGGCAGCCGTGCTCAAGGCACAGTTCGATGAGGGTGCTCAGTTCGCGTTCCAGGGCCGGTTCATCCAGATCCAGCGCCACGGCCGCCGGGTTTGGCTTGCAGGCCAGCACGTAGTTGCCGCCCACCTGCTCCGCCAAGGACCGCGCATTGGCCCACGGCGTGCAGCCAACCTTGCGCAGGTTGGGCGCCTGCTTCAGGAACGGCATGGCGTCCTCCAGCGGATCGCAGCAGCCGTAGTAACTGAGCGCAAACCGGCTCATCAGCGGTCGCATGTACTGCAAGTCGAACTCCTCGCGCATGTCCGGCGAGGCGGATGAGAAAAGCTGGGACCGGCCGCGGAACCAGACGTCCTTCATCCGGAACGGCCCGCCGGTGTAGTCCGCCGCCGGCAGTTCGTCGCAGTAGGCCGGGGTTGAATGCAGGGCCGCCAGGTCCGCCTCCAGCAGGCCTTGGGCCTCCATCTGGGTGTACTGGGCCAGGCCAATTTCGGTGAAACGGGCAATGGTCCGGTGGATCAGTTCCGGCCGGTCAAGCATGTCGATCAGACAGTTCTCAACCCCCCGGAACTGGGCGATGTCGTCCCAGGCCTGGTAGTCGATTTGGTGGCCGCGCAGCCGTACCGGCAGGATGCCGTCCAGGACCTCTTGGGCCTCGGCAATGTGCTGTTCGTCCAGGTCAGGCCGGGCGGTAATGACGGGTGTCAGCAGCGCATCCACGGATTCTTCGGTGTCCAGTTGGTCCTCGTAGCGGTGGGACACAATCCGGTTGGCGGCGTCAGTGGACA
Source organism: Bifidobacteriaceae bacterium (assembly GCA_031272565.1). Taxonomy (GTDB): domain Bacteria; phylum Actinomycetota; class Actinomycetes; order Actinomycetales; family WQXJ01; genus JAISSX01. The sequence goes on along the minus strand of JAISTN010000248.1, from coordinate 2,052 downwards.
GGGTCTCTTGTTCAATCTCGATGCCGATGCCTGAGTTATCGAACGCCTTGTTGATCGAGTAGGCCGGCTCCACCACCATGTCCACCTGGAAGTGGGCCCAGCGGAACAGGATGCGCCGGAAGACCTCTTCCATGGCCCGGCCGGAGGCAGACTCGCAGCGCAAGGTCAACTCGTCGTTGATGTTCAACTCGTGCCAGGGCAATTCGTCGATCCAGATGATGGGGCGCACGGGCTTGAGGCCGTTGGTGGCCCTGATCCGAGCCACCCGGTCCTGGTTGACCGGGTCGGCCGACAGATCGGCCACGCGCTTGGCCAGGTCACGCAGCAGGGCATGTTCAGCAACCGGAATCAAGGGGAGCCACCTCCTTTGGTGTAATCGATAAACGATTCTACCCAGCTGGCGGACGTGCCGGTACCCGCCGTGCTCGCCGCGCCCAAGACAGTGGTATTGGCTTGCCGCCAGGGGGCTCCCGGCGTGGAGCTACGCCGGGACCCCGCCTTGCCAGAGAACGCACCCATGACGTCCTGCCCAAAGGGCAGTAGATGGCGTTTGATCAGGTTATTCACGCTGCTAGCCGATCGCTTGGGGGGCGCCTAGCCAACAATTTCTCCAGGGGGTAACCAGCAATTTCTCCACCCCTTAGCTGCATGGTGGCCGGTTGAACTCCGGGGGCCGGCGACCCCCTCGCGAGAGGTCAACGCCGCAGTTGGCGCCGGCGCCGCCCGGCCACTGGTGCCTGGTGGTGCCCGGGGTCAGGGCGGCGGGCATCGCCCCGGGTAGGCTGGGTGGGTGCCTGGATCGAGGCGCTGGGAGTTGCGGGCCGCCATCAACGCTGAACGCGGCGGCAAGGTGGTGTCACTGATGGATTCAGCCGGTGTGGAATGGCTGGCCCAGGCGGCCCGGACCGGCGTGGTGCCCGGTGGATCCTTCCTGGAGGGCGAGATGGCCGGCTGGGACGAATGCGCCCCCACCGTCACTGCCTGTGAGGTTGACGGGCACCGGCTGCCGGACCACGGCGACGCTTGGGACGTGCCGTGGGTGGAGGACGGCCAGTGGCTGCGGCACACCGGCACCGCCTGGCCGTACCGCCTGGACCGCGCGATCAGACCCACGGCAAGCGGCGGGCTGCGCTTCGGCTACCGCGCCACTGCTTTGGCGGCGGCGGTGCCGTTCATGTGGGTGGCTCACCCACAGTTCGCGGCGCCGGCCGACACCCGGGTGGAGTTCCCCCAGCCGCCCGGCCGGGTGGTGGACGTGACGGCGCCGGGTTGGCCGGTGCTGGCCTGGGAGGACGGCCTGGGGGGTATCGACGCGGTGGCGCCGGGTGGCTGCCGCAAGCTTTACGTCCATCCGGCTGAGCGCGTGTCATCGGTGGACTTGGTGAGGCCCGATGGCGCCCGCTTGCGCCTGACTTGGCCTGCTCAAGTGCCGTACCTGGGTCTTTGGTTCGACCAAAGCGCCTGCGCGGCCGGGCCGGTCATCGCCATCGAGCCTTGCCTGGCCTACGCCGACTCGCTGGCGGTGGCCATCGAACTGGGCACCGCCCCCACCCTGAAGCCGGGCGAGCCGTTGACCTGGTGGATCGACATCGGCCGCCTGTAGTTGTCCATGGCGTGAACCGACACCGGTTTCGTAGAGGGTCTGATTCCGCGAAAGGATCAGATTCATGCCAGCACCAAAGAAGTACCCGGCTGAAGTGCGGGAGCGAGCTGTCAGGCTCGTGATGGAAGCCCACGAGGAGGCGCTGGCGGACACCCGGGTCTTGGTCAACGGCGCACGCCAAGCGGGCAAGAGCACACCTTATGCGTCGAAGTGGGGCGCGAAACCTATCTGCAGAGGGCCGCTCCTGGCCCAGTCCTGCGAACAGCCCTCGCCTGGGAGGCAGAGCTACTGGGGTAGCGCGGAACCGGGGTTTACCAGGTCGTAGACGGCGAAATGGATGTGCTGTTCTGCGCCGATTTCTTGCCACAGTGCGTCGGCACCCAACAGATCAGCGGCGACGATCCTGGCTGAGGTGACTGCCGTTACCTCGGCCTGAAACGACGGCGCAG
>JAISTN010000202.1 GCA_031272565.1 Bifidobacteriaceae bacterium | reverse complement strand
ATGTTTTGCCTAGCACAGGGCTTCAGCGGGTCGGCCCCGCTGAAGGAAGGGGTAGCAATGTTGCTAACGATCAAGCGAATGATTATCGTGGCCAAGTTGCTCCAGAACCAGACCAGACCGCCCCGTTCCACCTCCCAGCCGACCTGACCAGCGAACCCGCCCGGGCGCCTCAGAAAGGACACTCGCCATGGCTGTTCCAGCCGCTCCGGCCGCTCCAGCCGGCCCAGCCCCGGCTTCCTGGCGCGACCCGGCCAGGCCATTGCCGGAACGGGTTGAGGCGCTGCTCCAGGCGATGACGCTGGAGGAGAAGCTGGGTCAACTCGGCTCCTTCTGGCCGCAGGACATCGACGGGATCGGCGAGGGCGCCAACGTCGCCCCCACCAGCGACCACCTGGTGGCGCCGGCCACGGAGGCAGCCGGCCAAGACCAAACCTTTGAGGCCGTGGCCGCCAACGGCCTGGGCCACCTGACCCGGGTCTTTGGTTCGGAACCAATCGACGCCGCGGGCGGCATCGGGCATCTGAAGGCCTTCCAGGGTTACCTCACCACCCAGACTAGGCTGGGCCTGCCGGCCATTGCCCATGAGGAATGCTTGACGGGCGTGACCACGCTAGGCGCCACCGTCTACCCGGCCTCGATCGCCTGGGGGGCCACCTTTGATCCGGAGCTGATCGAGCGGCTGGCAGAGCGGATTGGCGCCGACATGAAGGCGCTGGGCGTGCACCAGGGCCTGGCCCCGCTGCTGGACGTGGTGCGGGACTACCGCTGGGGCCGGGTCGAAGAAACCTGCGGCGAGGACCCCTACCTGGTGGGCTGCCTGGGCACCGCCTACGTCAAGGGGCTGCAAAGCCAGGGCATCATCGCCACCCTGAAGCACTTTGCCGGCTACGCCGCCTCCAAGGCCGGCCGCAACCACGCGCCGGTGCCAATGGGCCCGCGCGAGTTCAACGACGTCATCCTGCCCAGCTTCGAGATGGCGGTCCGCCTGGGCGGGGCCAGGTCGGTCATGAATTCTTACTCCGATGTCGATGGCTTGCCGGCCGCCACCAACCACTGGCTGCTGACGGACGTGCTACGTGGTCAGTGGGGCTTTGATGGCATACTTGTTTCAGACTATGGCTCGGTCGAGTTCATCTACACCAAGCACCAGGTGGCCGGCGATCTGGCCCACGCCGGGGCGTTGGCGCTGGCCGCCGGGCTCGATATCGAACTGCCGCAAACCACGGCCTTCAGCCAGGTGAGCCAACTGGTCGAGACGGGCGAACTGCCTCTGGCGGTGATCGACACGGCGGTGCGCCGGGTGCTGACCCAAAAGGCCGAGTTGGGCTTGTTGGACGCCGGCTGGGCGGTCCAGGCGGACCCGCCGGAGACGATCAACCTGGACGCGCCGGCCAACCGGGCGCTGGCGGCCCAGGTGGCCGAACAGTCAATTGTCCTGTTGGCCAACCCGTCCGGGCTGCTGCCGTTGCCGCCGGCCCCCGGCCGGGTGGCGTTGATCGGCCCGGTGGCGGCCGAACCGCGCTGCCTGTTTGGTTGCTACGCCTTCCCCAACCATGTCATGCCGCGTTACGGCGCCGGCGCCGAACTGGGGGTCGAGGCCGAGAGCTTGTTGCAGGCGGTGCAGGCCCAGTTTGGGGCCGGCAACGTCGACTACCAGCCCGGTTGCCCCATTGCCGAACTTGATGAGACGGGGATCCCCGCGGCCGTGGCGGCGGCCCAGGCGGCCGATGTCGTCCTGTTGGCGGTGGGTGACCTGGCCGGGCTGTTCGGCCGGGGCACCTCAGGTGAGGGCTGCGATGTCCAAACGTTGGCCCTGCCCGGCAGCCAGCCCAAGCTGGTGGAGGCCGTCCTGGCGGGCGCGGCGGCGGCCGGGCGGCCGGTGGTGCTGCTGGCCATGACCGGCCGGCCCTACTGCCTGGGCCAGGACCTGGACCGGGCCGGCGCCATCGTGCAAGCCTTCATGCCGGGTGAGGAGGGAGCCGGCGCTATTGTCCGCGTGCTGACCGGCCAGGTCAACCCGTCCGGCAAGTTGCCGGTGGGCCTGCCGGCCGATGTCGGGGGGCAGCCCAGCACCTACCTGGGGGCGCCGCTGGCGTTGGCTTCCGGGGGCATTTCCAACCTGGACCCGGGGCCGCGTTTCCCATTTGGCCACGGGCTCAGCTACACCAGCTTCGAACTCGGCGACCTGGAGCTTTCCGCCACGGCGATCCCGGCCTATGGCGCGTTGGAGGTTTCGGCCACGCTGCGCAATGTGGGGCAGCGGGCCGGGGCCGAGGTGTTGCAGCTTTACCTGAGGGATGAAGTGGCCCAGGTCACCCGGCCGGTCAAACAACTGGTCGGTTTCCAGAAGGTCTGGCTGGAGGCCGGCGCGGCGGCGCGGGTGACGTTCCACCTGCACGCCGACCGGACCGCGTTCACCGGGCTGGAGGTGGACCGTAGGATTGTCGAACCCGGCTGGTTCAGGCTTTGGCTGGGGACGTCCGCGGCGGCCGCCGCCCTGCCCCTGACGGGGCGTTTCGAAATCACTGGGGATTTGCGCGACGTGCCACGCGGGCGGGTTTTGGATACGCCGGTGACGGTGGCGCCGCTAAGCTGATCCCCAAAGCCGATTGCCTTGGCCCAGGAGGTTCGCAAATTGGTTACCGGTCCCCGTACAACGTTGGCTACCGTGGCGCGCCGCGCCGGAGTGTCATTGGCCACCGCCTCAAAAGTCCTCAATGGGCGCACCGGAGTTGGTGATGAAACCCGTGAACGGGTGCGCAGTGTCATGGTTGAACTGGGCTACCGGCCCACCACCGCCCGGGCTGATCTGCCTGGTAGCGCGGTCGAACGGGTGGTGGTCATCTTTGACCGGGTGGATGTCAATATGTATTCGGCCGAGTTGCTGCAGGCGGCTCTGGAGACGGCCGATGGCCTGGGTATTGAGGTCATGATCCGGTTGCTCTCCGCCCCCGGGACGGACACCACGGAAAAGCGGATGGATGATTGGGCGCGCTCGCTGTTGGGCGGGGGCTGCCAGGGGGCGGTCTTCATTACTTGCGAATTGGAACCGTCGCAGATCGGCGCCTGCAACCGGATCGAGCTGCCCATGGTGGCGATCGATTCGCAGACCATGATGACGGCCGGCATGGTGACCATCAATTCGGCCAATTTTGCCGGTGGCATGTCGCAGGTGGAGCACCTGTTGAACCTGGGCCACCGGCGGATCGGGGTGGTGGCCGGCCCCATGTCGAAGGTCTATGCCTCGGAGCGGGCCCACGGCGCGCTGGCCGCCCTGTTGGATGCGGGTGTGCCGGAGCCGCGCGAACTGCTGCGGGAGGGCCACTTCACCTATGAGTGCGGCCTGGAGCAGGGCGGTTCTCTGCTTGACCTGCCTAATCCGCCCACCGGGATCGTGGCCAACTCGGATGTCTGCGCCTGGGGTGTGATCGAGGCCGCCCGGCGGCGTGGCCGGCGCGTGCCCCAGGACCTGTCGGTGGTGGGGTTTGACGGCACCAAGGTGGCCTTGTGGTCGTCACCGCAACTGACCACCGTGGTCCAGCCGCTGCGCGAGATTGCCCGGCTGGCGGTGCGCACCATCAAGGCCATGATTGAGGGCCGGGCGCCGGATTCGCCGCGCATCCAGTTGGCGACCCACCTGGTGGTGGGCGGCAGCACCGCGCCGGCGTAGGGGCGGCACTCAGGGCCTACACCTGGGGCGGGGCGGTCGATTCGCGTACCACCAAGCGGGTGGGCACCACCACGCGGGTGTCGGTCAGGACCTCGCGCTGGTTCAGTTGGCGCAGCAGTAGTTCGACCAGGGCGGAGCCGATGGCGGGAAAGTCTTGGTGCACCGTGGTCAGAGGCGGCCACAGGTAGGCGGCCAGTGGAATGTCGTCGAAGCCGGCCACGGAGATGTCTTGGGGCACCCGCAGGCCGTGTTCATGCAGGGCCCGGATCAGCCCGAAGGCCATTTCGTCGTTGGAGGTGAAGACGGCCGTGGGCCGGGCCTCGGTGGGGCCGCTGGTGGTGGCCACGGCCAACTCTTGGCCTACCCGGTAGCCGGCCTCGGAGGTCCAATCGCCGGTCAGCAGGGCGGGTACTTCCCGGCCGGCCGCCAACAGGGTGGCGCGCCAGGTGGCGGCCCGGATCCGGGCCGGGTCGGAACTGTCCGGGCCGGCCAGGTGGTGGACGGTGCGGTGGCCCAGGGCCAGCAGGTGCTCCACCGCCTGGCGGGTACCGGTCACCTGGTCGGTGCCGACCGCCGGGTGGTGGCTGGCCAGGCGCGAATCCGATACCACCACGGGCAGGTTGGGCGGCAGGGTCAGGGCGGTGGGGGTGACGGTTTCCGCGCGGATGATGATCAGGCCGTCGATGGCCTGTTGGGTCAGGCGCACCATGGCCTCGTTGACGCCGCTGGAGGAGGGCGATTCGACGTCCACCAGGGTGACGGTGTAGCCGGCGCCGCGGGCGGCTTCTACCACCGCCTCGATGGTGCGCGATTCGCCGGTCCGGGCGAGCTGGTGGGCCACGATACCGAAGGTCCGGTAGCTGCCGTATTTCAGTGCCCGGGCGGCCGTGTTGGGGGAGTAGCCCAGGGCGGCCATGGCCGCCAGGACCCGTTCCTTGGTTTCATGGCGGACCGGTCCGGTGCCGGTGGAGACCCGTGAGACGGTCTGGGCGGAGACCCCGGCCAGGCGGGCCACATCGCTGATCGATGGGCCGGTGGCCTGACGGCTCCGCGTTACTGCTGGGCTGGTCATGGTGGCTTTCCGGGGGGGTGGTGCTTGCCGTTACCCTTGTGGCTAGAGGTGGAACAAGGCTGTTCCAGCTTGACACAGACGGCCCGCGTGTGGCAACGTAAACACAGCAATGTTTACGTAAACATTCAACGGCCGCCCGACCGGATTGCCCTCAGCCAGAACGGACGTGGTAATGATGCCCGCCTTCAGGATTGGTCTGACCAAACCCCTGCCTGGTTGCTGCGCCGCGCCGGCCGCCGTCACACCCACCTCAACCAAGAGTCACCCAGGCGGCAGCGGGCACCAGGCCCGTGCCGCCGGACGTTTGCCCACCCTATCCAGCAGTGCCGCTCAAAGGAGTAAGCCACATGACCGGGAGTTCGCCCCGTAAGTCTCTCGCCTGCCTGACCGCCACGGCCACGGTCCTCACCCTTGGCCTGGCCACCTTGACCACCGTGGCCCAACCGGACGCCGCACCTGCGGCGGCCGCCACCGTTCCCGTCACCATCACACCCAACCCGTGGTACGCCCAAGAGCCCTTCGAGGGCTGGGGTACTTCCCTGGTGTGGTTCGCCAACGCTACCGGCGACTATCCCACCGAACTGCGTGAGCAGTTCTATCAGTTGGTCTTTGGCGAGGACGGCCTGGACCTGACGGTGGCCCGCTACAACATCGGTGGCGGCAATGC